>CANHGF010000083.1 GCA_947460065.1 Comamonadaceae bacterium | reverse complement strand
CTTCGTCAACCGGGCCAAGGGCGGGGCGGCGATGGTGGTGACCGACCCCATCGGCATCGTGCCCCAGCATGGGCTCGAACGCTTGCGGGCCTGGGACGACAGCATGGTCGACGATCTGCGGCGCCTGGCCGATGGTGTGCGCGCGCACGACAGCGCCTTGCTCGGTCAGGTGCAGGACACCGGCCGCGGGCGCCATGTGCCCGGCCGCGCCTACCAGACCATCAGTGCCTCGGCCCTGCCTGATGACCTGAGCTACTCCATGCCGCGCGCGATGACCGCTGACGACATCACAGCCTTTGTGGCCCACACGGTGCAGTCCTGTGTGCGCATGCAGCGCTGCGGGTTTTCGGGCATCGAGATTTCGGCAGGGCATGGGCATCTGTTCCACCAGTTCCTCTCGCCGCGCTCCAACCAGCGTGACGACGCTTACGGCGGCGACCTCGCCCGGCGCCTGCAGCTGCTGACCGAAGTCTGTCAGGGCGTGCGGCAAAGCTGCGGCTCAGGCTTCATCATTGGCGTCAAATTGCCGGGCGACGACGGCGTGCCCGGCGGCATCGGCGAATTTGAAGCCGGCCAGATCGCGCAAGGCCTGGTCGCACAGACCCAGATCGACTACCTGACCTACTGCCAAGGCTCGCACCACCGCAGTCTGGAGATGCACCTGCCCGACGATAGCCACCCGCGCCAGACCTATATGGGGCTGATCGCGCGGCTCAAGGCGCTCACGCCTTCGGTGCCGGTGATGGGCCTGGGCCGCATCACTGACCCGGCCGAGGCCGAGGCGATTTTGGCGCGCGGCGATGCCGACATGATCGCCCTGGGGCGCTCGCTGATCGTCGACCCCGCCTGGCCCCTGAAAGCGCAGGCGGGCAAGGCCAGTGACATCCGCTACTGCGTCTCCTGCAATACCTGCTGGAAGACCATCAATCAAAACCGGCACATGGGCTGCGACAACAACCCGCGCCTGGCCCAGGCCAACGAGCTCGACGAGACGCTCGAGCGCGCCCCGGTGCTGCGCAAGCTGGCGGTGGTCGGTGCCGGCATCGCCGGCCTGCAGGCGGCGGTCACGGCCGCAGCGCGCGGGCACCAGGTCAAAGTGTGGGGCCACTCGTCCGATGTGGGCGGCCGGGCCCGCTTGCTGGCGCAGTTGCCGCTGGGCGAATCCATATCGAGCATTTACGACCATCAGTGGATCAGCGCGCAGCGCTTAGGTGTTCAATTTCAATTGGGCCAGCCGGCCACCGCCGCCGATGTACTGGCCTGGCAGCCCGATGCGGTGGTGCTGGCCACCGGTGCGGACATGACCTGGCCCATGGATTTGCCCGAGGCCTTGCGCGTTGAAGGCCTGCTGCCCGACCTGCGCCAAGCCATGACCGATGTGCTGCGCAGCCACGGGCCGCAAAGCGGTACCGCTGTGATTTACGACCTGGACCAGACAGAAGGCACTTACGCTGCGGCCGAATACCTGCGCGATCGCTTCGAACGTGTGGTGGTGCTGTCGCCGCGCGAGACGATCGCCGAAGAGGTGGTGCTGGTGGCGCGCCAGCGCATACACCGGCGGTTTTTTGAGCGCGGCATCGAGGTCAAGACCTGGGTCGATCCGGTCTGGACCGACCGCTTTGAAAACGAGGGCTGCCTGCAATACCGCAGCGTGTTTGGCGGCCCGCTGCAAGACATTGAGAACGTGGCCTTCTTTGCCTACGCCAGCCCGCGCCGGCCACTCGATGATTTGCGCCAGCCGCTGCTGGCCGCCGGTCTGCCGGTGACGCTGGTGGGCGACTGCAAAATCGCGCGCGATGCACTGGCCGCCACCTCTGAAGGCCACGAGGCCGGCATGGCCGCATGAGCCTTGATATTCTTCAACCCTTTTTTACCTCAGGACCTCTTATGAAGACGAACCCGACCACGCCCACAGGCCTCAACAGTGCACGCTGGTCGAGGCGCTGGCTCGGCGCTGTGGCCTTGACCGGCCTGTTTCTTCATTCGGCCGCCCAGGCCCAGGACTGGCCCAGCCGCCCGGTGGTGCTGATCAACCCCTTTGCCGCCGGTTCCTCGGTCGATGTGGTTGGGCGCCTGATTGCGCAGAAGATCGCGGCCAACACCGGCCAGGGCGTCACGGTCGACAACAAAACCGGCGCCAGCGGCAACATCGGTACCGACTTTGCGGCCCGCGCCAAGCCCGACGGCTATACCCTGCTGCTGGGTTCGCCCGGCACCATGGCCATCAACCCCTGGCTGTTCAAGAAGCTGCCCTATGACGCCCTCAAGGACTTCACACCCGTCTCTGTGCTGGTGTCCTTTCCGCAGGTGGTGACCACCAGCCCTAAGCAGCCCTTCAAGAACTTCCCCGAGTTTGTGGCGGCGGTCAAAGCCCAGCCCGACAAGATGGCCTACTCCTCATCGGGGCAAGGCTCAACCTCGCACCTGGTGATGGAGTTGATCCGCGCCGATGCGGGCCTGAAGATCACCCACGTCAGCTACCGCGGCGACTCACTGGCCACGCAGGCGGTGATGGCCGGCGATGTGCAGGTGACGGTCGGAGGCCTGCCCTCGATGTCACCGCTGATGCGGGGCGGCAATGTGCGCCCGCTGGCGGTGACCTCCAATAAGCGCTCGCCGCAGTTTCCGGACGTGCCATCCATGGCCGAATTCATTCCCGGCTTTGACGCCACCGCCTGGGTACTGCTGATGGCCCCGGCCGGCACGCCACCCGCCGTGGTCAACCGCATTTCTGCCGAGGTGGCCAAGGCCTTGACCGACCCGCAGCTGCGCCAGGCCCTGGACGCCCAAGGCGTGACCCCGGTGGGCGGCAGCCCGGCCGAGAGCGCCGCCTTCCACCGCAAGGAGCTCGACAAGTTCAAGCGCGCGGTCGAGCTCTCAGGCGCGACGATGGAGTGAGGTTCAAGAGGGCGGCGCTTTGGGCTGAGGCCGGCCGGTGCAGTCTGGCCGTCGACCAGTCGGAGGCCCCGCCCCGCCTGTCGCAGATCTTGGGCTCCGCATCCTGGGCCTGGCGAAATAAGGGTGAATACACCCCTTACAGATCGGTGACCTCACCTGCACAAGCCAGGATGCTGTCGATCAGCCGATGTGTCGCCAAAGCCTCCCCGCCATGGGTTCGGGAGGGACGTTGCGCCTGCACAGAGTCCACAAATTCGCTGATCAGACTGCGGTGCCAGTCATGCGGGAAGTCCATGATATTGGCTCCGCCGCCGGTGCCACCTTCGGCCTGAATTTCAATCGCGGGTTCTCCGCCGACAAAGTCGACTCGCAGGTGCCCACCTTCCAGGATGGCTGTGCCTTGGGTGCCGATGATCTCGATGCATTCGGGACGCCCTGGATACTGCGCCGTGGTGGCCATCAAGCGGCCGGGAGCGCCTTGGCCCAACTCCAGCAGCGCCTGCACATGGTCTTCGGTTTCCATCCTGTGCAGGCGGGTGCGACTGACCTGCGCCGCCACCACGCGCCTGACGCCCACCAGCGCCCGGAACACATCCACGCTGTGAATGGCCTGCGTAATGAGAACGCCGCCGCCGTCGCGCGCGCGGGTACCGCGCCCGGCCTGTTCGTAATAGCTTTGTGGCCGCCACCAGGGAACGCTGACCGAGGCCGCCTGCACCTGCCCCAGGGTCTGGGCATCGAGCAAGGCCTGCAAACGCTCCACAGCGGGTCGAAAGCGGTGTTGCAGCACCACGCCGAGCTGGCATTGGTGCCTCTGGGCCGATTCGACGATCGCCTGTGCCCGAGCCAGTGACACATCCAGGGGTTTTTCCAGCAGCACATGCTTGCCGTGGGCAAAGCAGGCCTGAGCCATTTCCAGGTGTGTGGCCGGTGGGGTAGCGATGATGACCGCTTGCACCTGCGGGTCCGTGAGCATGGCCTGGAAATCGCTGCTGGGCCGCAGCTCGCCTTGAAAGGGCCCCAACTGGGCGGCCTCGGGGCGGCGTGTGACCACCCAGCGCAAGGGGGCCATGACACGCAAATCGTGCAGGCTGCGCAAGTGCGGCACGGCGCCGGGGCCCGTGCCCACCAAGGCGATCCCCAGGGGATTCATGGGCAAGCCTTTCCTGTCTTGGCCAGGGACTGGGCCTTCAAGGCCAGTTCACAGACCTTGAAGACATGGGCTTGTCGCATGCAGGTTTCGCTGCGATGGTCCACATCGTGGAGAAACTGACGGAAAAAGTGTAAGGGCTGTGCGCTGCAATCGATGTGCCGGGTGCCCCGCCGGTCGGCCAGGAACAGGTGGTTGGTGCCTGGCCGGCCTTCGATGTCCAGATACTTGCGGATTTCGATGCTGCCGTGGCTGCCCATCACGAAGAGACGGCCATCGCCCCAGGTGGGCAGTCCGTCGGGCGTGAACCAGTCGACCCTCACATAGCCCCGGTGCGTGGGGGTTTGCAGAATGATCTCGCCGAAGTTCTCGAAATCCCGATGGGGCTGATCGCCCCCGTAATGCCCGACATGGCTGTGTGCGACCTGCGCGTCGGTGCTGTCGGTGAAGACCAGGAACTGATCAATCTGGTGCGAGGCAATGTCCACCAGGATGCCGCCGAACTGGCGCTGATCAAAAAACCAGCCCGGCCGGATGGCGGCGTTCAAGCGATGCGGGCCCATGCCCAGGGTCTGGATGGGGCTGCCAATCGCCCCGTCCCGCACCAGCTTGAGCGCATGTTCAACCGCCGGGACGATGTGCCTTTCGGAAAAGCAGATGGAAAAAATCCGGCCGCTTTGCGCGCACATGGCACGAACGCGCTGCAATTGTTCGTCGGAAGTGACGCCCGGCTTGTCGAGCAGCACGTCTTTGCCGTGGCGCATGGCGGCAATTGCAATATCGGCCCGTTGTGCCGGAATGCCCGCGCAGACGATGATCTGCACCTGAGGGTCCTCGAGCAGCATCGCTGCCTCTTCCAGGGCAGGTACATCGGGAAAGCGCTCCCGCATTCCCTCTTGCACCTTGGGGTCGCTACCATGCCTGACATAGCCTGCGCAGGCCGCGCCTGCGTCCAACAGGCCCTGCACCAGATGGTAGACATGGCGGTGATCTATGCCGATCACGCCAAAGCGCAAGTGGCTTTTCGTCCCCGTCATGGGGCCAGCCATTGAGTCAACCCCAGGGAAATCCAGGGCACGTAGGTGACCAGGGCCAGCACCACCATGAGGGCCCAGAAGAAGGGCATGACCTCCTTGTAGACCTCGTTTATCTTGACTTTGGCAATATTGGCCGTGGCAAACACCAGCACCCCCAAGGGCGGAGTCAGCGCGCCTAGCACCAAATTCATGACCATGATGATGCCTAGGTGCACCGGGTCCACGCCAGCGCTCAGGGCAATAGGCATCAGAATGGGCACCAGGATTACCAGCGAGGCTATGTATTCCATGGCCAGGCCCACTACCAGCAAGAAGACGTTAAGGACCAGAAGGAAGACCCATTTGTTTTCCGCCAAGAAGGCCATGGATTGAGCGATCTGCTGCGGAATGCGTTCAATGCCCAGGGCCCAGCCAAAGGGGGCTGAGGCCGCCACGATGGCAATGATGGCCACGGTGTCGCCCAGCCCGTCCTTGAGGATGCCGGGAATGTGCTTCCACTGGAGCTGGCGGTAGGCTGTCACGCCGATGATGATGGCATAAACCACCGCGATGGCGCCGGCCTCCGAGGCGGTAAAGGCACCGAGGCGCATGCCCAGCACCACGAACACGGGCACCAGCAGGGCCGGGATGGCATCGCGGAACGCCCGCATCCGATCGGGCCAGGGCATGGGGCGCGAGCTCGGCTCCAGGCCGCGGCGCCGGGCCTGCACATGCACGGTCAGCATCAAGGCGGCGGCCATCAGGAAGCCCGGCAGGAGTCCGGCTGTGAACAAGGCGCCCACTGACACCGCTCCGGCCGCAGAAAAGATGATCATGCCGATGCTGGGCGGGATGAGGTTGTCGATGGTCGATGCGCAGCTGGTCACGGCCGCCGCAAAAGGCCGGGGGTAGCCACGCTTTTCCATCTCGGGCACCAGCACCTTGGCCGTGCCCACGGCCACCGCCAGAGAGGAGCCCGACAAGCCTCCCATGACGGTGTTGGTGACGACGTTGACCTGGGCCAGGCCGCCGCGCATGTGGCCCACCAGGGCCGAGGCAAAACGGATCAGGTGGTGGGTGATGCCGCTTGAATTCATCACGTGTGCAGCCAGGATGAAGAAGGGGATGGAAAGCAACAAGAAGGAGTTGACAGAGCTGGCCAGGCTTTGGGAGATGGGCAGCAGCATCAAATCGCCCTGCTTGGCAAAGGAGGCGTAGGCTGCGAACACCAGGCAGTAGGCAATCGGTACGTCTAAAAACATCAGGCCCAGCGCCACGATGTGCAGCGTCCAGCCCACGCTCAGGTTCGAGGAGAGCAGGGGGGTGGCGCTGAGGAAAACTTGAAACACTGCCACCCCCCCCAGCAAGCCGACCAGACTCGCCCCGGGAAAGGCCCACTTCATGGGGTTTTGGGTCGCCAGGCACAGCAGGGACAGGCCGGCGCCCACGGGCACGGCCATGTAGAGGTACTTTGATGGCCACTCCAGGGAGCCGCTGGTGCCGGTGACGCGGCTGCAGAAGTCCAGTCCGTGGACCAGCATGGCGCAGCAGGCGGCACTGACCACGACCTGGCTGAGCAGGTCCAGCTGCCGTACGCGGGCCTCGTTCACCCGGCTGACCAGGAATTCCATGCGCATGTGCTTGCCTTGGTGGACCAGCAGCGCACAGCCGAGGAACACCGCCCAGACGAACAGCCAGCGGGCTAACTCTTCCGACCAGGACAGGGGGCTGTCGAGCGCGTAGCGGAACACCACTTGCAGCACGGTCAGCAGGACCGTCATGGTGAGCATGGCCACGCACAACACCCCCAAGGTGTTGAGCAAGTGGTTCCAGGTACGGTGCAAGGTGTTCATACAGGCTTTCTGTTTCGAGCGTGTTTGTGCGCATTCGGTGGTGCCGTGGATCCGCGAACGACCAGGGTCGGCGGATATTGGCTCACCAGACCCCATCCCGTTGGCGACTTGGCTGACACTTGGCTCAAGGATCGCAACAGGTGGCTGGCGCTGGCACATGCCACCTCACTCACCGGCAGGCGCAGGGTACTCAGTCCCGGCCCCCACCAGGCCATGGCGGGAGAGTCATTGAAGCCCACCACCGACAAGCGCTCGGGCACGGCGATGCCCTGTAGCCTGAGGGCTTCCAGGGCACCCTCCGTGCCACGGGCTGTCGATACCACCACGGCCGAGGGGAGATGGGGACGGGACAACAGTGCTGTCATGGCCTGTTGCCCGTGGAAGGTGTCTATCGCTTCGCAAAAAATCAGGCTCGGATCGACAGGCGTACCCCATGACTCCATGGCCTGCATGTAGCCCTGCAGCCGGGCAAGACCCGTGCTCAAGGCTTTGGGACCGCCCAGATAGGCAATACGGCTGTGCCCCAAGTCGAGCAGGTGTTGCGTAGCCATTCGGGTCGCAGCGCTGTCGTCGATGCCAAACCAGTCGGACTTGAGTAACTCGCACTTGCGAATCAACTGCACATGTGCAATCGATTGGAGCCAGATGAGCGTTTGCGCCAGGGGCTTGCTGGTCGCCACCCATACGATGCCGTCCACGCGGGCCTCGGCCAGACTGCGGACCTGCCGCATTTCCACCTCCGGCTTGTCCTCGGAGATGCACAGCACCACCTGATAGCCGTCCTCATCGAAGCTTTGGGAAATGGCATGGGCTGCGGTCGAGTAGAAGTCGTTGAGGACATCCGGGATAACCAGTCCGATCAGCCGGCTGCGCTGGCTGCGCATTTGGCGGGCGGCTGAATGAGCGACATACCCCAGTTCCTGGGCGGTTTGCTCCACCTTGGCCCGCATAGATGCGCTTATTCGCGGGTCTTGCTTGAGGGCTCGGGCGACCGTGGAGGCGGCGACGCCCAGGTGCTGCGCGATGTGTTTGATGGTGACCATGGGGTGGGCGGCTTGACCGGACGAGGATAACAAACATCGTGCGATTCGTGCAAACGATTGCGCAGCATCATGAAGATAAAACTGAAAATTCCACCTATTTTGGGAACAAATGATAGTTTTATTAGAGTAAACCCTGATATTTGTCGGAGACGCTGGTGCTATCGTTTGCGCACTATTTTGCCACCCGAACCATTGATCACTCAAAGGAGACAACGCATGTTTCAGGATTCATCGCCGAAGAATTCAGGCCTCAGCCGCCGCCAACTCATCAGCGCAGGTGTCGGCACCTTGCCGATGATGGCCCTGGGGACAGCATCGGCTCAGCAAAAATTCACTTTCCGCATGGCGCACTCCGAGGCCATCGGCGCGCCCTTGACCCTGGCCATACAGAAGTGGTGTGATGTTCTGAACAGCCGCAGCGGCGGACGTATTGATGCTCAGCACTTCCCAGGCAGTCAGCTCGGCAGCTACACGCAGCTAATCGAGCAAAGCCGCATCG
>CANHGF010000082.1 GCA_947460065.1 Comamonadaceae bacterium | reverse complement strand
GTACCGCCACGTCATGCTCCATGCCTACAGACATGCGGCCGATGCCTTCACGTCCACACTGCAAGAGCGGGCTGCCGGGCCCCTGTCCTGGTGGGCGAACCGATTGGGGATGGAAATTTTGGAGATCACAAGTCCGTGGGAGATGGAGTCTGGGAAATGAGAATTCATCACGGACCAGGCTATCCAAGGTCTTGTCGGGGGAGGGCAACCCCAGCCTGGCGACCATCCTCAAGGTGACGGCCGCGCTGGGCATCCAACTTCACGCGCAGCCCTTGCAAGCCAGATCTGCCCCATGAGCCCATGGAGGCAAAAATGAATAGCGGCCCCCGCAGGGGCCGCGTCAGCTAAGCCTGCGCTCAGGCTCAGTGAGCCAGGGCGCTTTGCCTTACTTCTTTCTGGGCCAAGGTCGGCAGCCGCATCAGGTGGTCAAAGGCAGCCAACGCCGCCTTGGCGCCGTCGCCGGCGGCAAACACGCCGCTCAAGCTGGTCTGGCCCCGGGCATCGACCTCGATCTCGCCGTAGCGGCTCAGTGCGAGCGTGCCTTTGAGCCATTCGGTGTTGGGCACCAGGCCGATTTGCACGAACACGCCTTCAAGGGCCACTGTCTCGTCTTGGCCGCTGGCACGGTCGCGCAGCACCAGGCCATTGACTTTGCCCGCCGCGCCGGTGATCTCAGTGGTCTGTGTGTTCAGCCGGATGCTCACATTGGGCAGGCTTTTGAGCTTGGCCACCAGCACCGCGTCGGCTTTCAGTTGCTCGGTAAATTCCACCAGGGTGACGTGCTCAACGATGCCGGCCAGGTCGATGGCTGCTTCCACGCCGGAATTGCCGCCGCCGATCACCGCCACGCGTTTGCCCTTGAACAGCGGCCCGTCGCAGTGCGGGCAATAGGCCACGCCCTTGTTCTTGTATTCCTGCTCGCCCGGCACGTTGATGTTGCGCCAGCGCGCGCCGGTGGAGACGATGACGCTGCGCGCCTTGAGTGTGCCCCCGTTTTCCATGCGCACCTGCACCAGGCCCCCGGGCTCGCTGGCCGCAATGAGTTGCACCGCGCGCTGCTGCGTCAGGGTCTCCACGCCGTAGTGCTTGACATGCGCTTGCAGGGCGGCCGAGAGCTTGGGGCCGTCGGTTTCCAGCACCGAGATGTAGTTCTCGATGCCCATGGTGTCATTGACCTGGCCGCCCAGGTTCTCGGCGGCGATGCCTGTGCGTATGCCTTTGCGAGCGGCGTAGACGGCTGCTGCTGCACCGGCCGGGCCGCCGCCGACGATCAGCATGTCGTAGGGGTCCTTGGCATCCAACTTGGCGGCCTCGCGCGTGCCGGCACCGGTGTCGAGCTTGGCGACGATCTCTTCCACGCTCATGCGGCCCGAGCCAAAGACCTGACCGTTGAGGAAGACCATGGGCACGGCCATGATTTCGCGCGCCTCGACCTCCTTTTGGAAGGCGCCGCCTTCGATGACCACGGTTTGCACTTTGGGGTTGAAGATGGCCATCAGCGAGAGGGCCTGCACCACGTCCGGGCAGTTGTGGCAGCTCAGCGACATGTAGACCTCGAACTTGAAGTCGCCGTCGAGCGCGCGGATGGTCTCGAGCACCTCGGCCTCGACCTTGGGCGGGTGACCGCCGGTCCACAGCAGGGCCAGCACCAGCGAGGTGAACTCATGGCCCAGGGGCAGGCCCGCAAAGCGCACGCCGCTGTCCTGGCCTTCGCGGGCAAGCACAAAGGAGGGCTGGCGTGCGTCCTGGCCGGTCCAGGTGACCGACACCTTGTCGCTCAAGGACGCGATGGTCTGCAACAACTCGCGCATCTCGGCCGCGGTGGCGCTGTCATCGAGCGAGGCGATCAGGCGGATCGGCTGGCGCAGCAGGCCGAGGTACTGTTGCAACTGGGCTTTGAGGGTGTCGTCGAGCATGGCTATCTCCTGGGGGCAATTCGTTGAACACAGCGCACGCTTTGTGGCATGCGCTGCATTCAACGCCCTGAAGGTTTCAGGGCATCAGGGACTTCGGCTTAGATCTTGCCGACGAGTTCTAGCGAGGGCGCAATGGTCTTGGCGCCTTCGTTCCATTTGGCCGGGCACACCTGGCCAGGGTTGGCGGCGGTGTACTGGGCGGCCTTGAGCTTGCGCAGCGTCTCTTTCACGTCGCGGGCGATTTCGTTGGAATGCACTTCCATGGTCTTGATCACGCCATCGGGGTTGATCACGAAGGTGCCGCGCAGGGCCAGGCCTTCTTCTTCAATGTGCACACCGAAGCCGCGGGTCAAAGTGTGGGTCGGGTCACCGACCAGGGGGAATTTGGCCTTGCCCACGGCGGGCGAGGTCTCATGCCAGACCTTGTGCGAGAAATGCGTGTCGGTGGTGACGATGTAGACCTCGGTGCCCAGTTTCTGGAATTCGGCGTAGTTGTCAGCAGCATCTTCGACTTCGGTGGGGCAGTTGAAGGTGAAGGCCGCGGGCATGAAGATCAGAACCGACCATTTGCCCTTGAGACTTTGATCGGAAACTTCAATGAACTTGCCGTTGTGGAAGGCCTGGGTCTTGAAGGGCTGGACGGGGGTGTTGATCAGGGACATGTGGATTCCGTTTTTGGGGTGAAGAGATGAATTCCGGAGCGGGTTTGCTTTTGGAATGGGATGGATAATAGTTTTGATCAATTGGATGATCCAATTGGTTGTTTATATCTATCCTATAGTCAAAATGTTGCGGTGCAGCAAAAAGACCGTCCTGGCTGTGCTGGGGGTGGGCCCACCCGGGTGGGTGGGGGGTGGGTGTCGCCAGTGGTACGGCTGGGCGGTGGCGGCCCCAGCCATGCAGGTACATTCGGCAGATGCCCGTAGAGCCCCCCATCTACCGAGACCCGCAGTACCAAAGGCTGTGGGCGGTGGGCAGTTTGGTGGGGCTGGTCCGTTGGATCGAGATTCTGGCTTACGCGGTCTTCACCTATGAGCACACCCAGTCGGCGATGTGGGTGGCCAGCCTGATGATGCTGCGCATGGTGCCCCTGGCCCTTTTTGGGCTGTCGCTGGGCGCGCTGGCATCCCGGGTCTCGCGCCCGCGCTTGCTGCTGCTCATGCATGGGGTGGTGTTCGCCACCGGTGGGGCTTTGCTGCTGCTGTCCCTTTTTGGCCAGGTTCAGGTCTGGCACCTGGTCCTCGCCAGCGGCTTGAGCGGCCTGCTCTGGGCCAGCGATATGCCGCTGCGCCGGGGCTTGATGGCCGATATCGCCGGCCCCAAACGAGTGGCGCAGGCCATGTCGATCGATTCGGTCTCCTCCAGCGCCTGCAGGCTGATCGGCCCGGCTCTGGGCGGTCTCTTGATGGCACGCGGCGGCTTGCCCGCTGTCTTTGTTTGTTCGGTACTGCTGTTTTTGCCGGCCCTGTTGGCCTTGGCGAGTTTGAGCGAGCCGCGCAGCGCGCCCCAGGTCGGCGGGCTGTCTTTGCGTGCCTCTTTAGCCGGCGGCTGGCAGGCGGTGCGCGAGTCGCCGCGTTTGCGGGCGGTGCTGTGGCTGACCGTCGTCTTTAACGTCTTTGCCTGGCCGGTGATGAGCATGGTGCCGGTGATAGGCCAGGAGCGTCTGCAGCTCGACCCCGAGGGGGTGGGCATGCTGGCCAGCCTGGACGGCGTTGGCGCCGTTCTCGGCTCGGTGCTGCTGAGTTTTGGTGCCGCCAGGCTACGCCACGGGCGGCTGTATCTGGGGGCCATCTTGAGTTTCATGGTGCTGCAAATGCTGCTGGCCTGGAGCCCGCAGCTGCTGCTGACGGCGGCCGCCTTGCTGGTTCTGGGGGCTGCGCAGACGGGTTTTGGGGTGATGCAGTCCACCTTGGTTTACACCTCAACGCAGGCGAGCCAGCGCGCTCAGGCCATGGGCGTGATGACCATGTGCATCGGCGCTTCGCCCCTGGGTTTTTTGCTGGTCGGGGCATTGGCCGAGCGGCTGGGGGCGCCTTGGGCGATCTCGGTCTGCGCGGTGTCTGGGCTGCTGGCGGTGGCCCTGACCTGGCGCCTGTGCCGCACTTGCCTGCGCGAACCCACCGCCCTGGCGGGACCGGTGCGCGGCTGAACCTGGCTTTGCCCTTTAAGCCCTCGGCGGGGCGGCTGCCACCACCTGTTCAAGCCGCAGGTGCTGGGTCAGCCATTGCAGCAGCATGTGGATGCGCGGCACGTCCAGGCGTTTGAGCGGTACCAGGGCTTTGAGCCAGATATCGGGAAAGCGCAGGCCGGGCAGCAGCTCGACCAGTTCGCCGCTGTCGATCCGCGGGCCGGCCAGGTAGTCGGAGACCATGGCTATGCCCAGGCCCTGCACGCAGGCCTGGCACAGGGCCACGCCGTCGTTGGTCAGCAGCTTGGGCCGTACCTCCACGCCCAGCCGGCCCTGGGGCGACTCAAACTCCCAATATGAGCCCGAGGTCATGAAGACCAGGCAGTCGTGCTCAACCAGATCGGCCACCCGGCTGGGTGGGCCCCGGCGCTTGAGGTAGGTCGGCGAGGCGCACAGGCGCCGGCGTATCGGCGCCAGCGGGAAGTCGCGCACCTGACCGTAGAGCTCAGGCAGGGCGCCGATGGCGATGTCAAAGCCTTCTTCCAACGGGTTGACGGTGCGGTCGGCCAGCACCACGTCCATGCTGACCCGCGGCTGCTCGAGCATGAAGCGCTGCATCAGCTCGCTCAGGTGCAGCGTGCCCAGGGTGGTGGGGATCTTGACTCGGATATGCCCCTCCAGCGCGCCGCTGGCCTGGGCCATGCCGGCCATCGTCTCCTGCATTTGCCGCACCAGGGTGCGTACCTGCGGCAGATAGCGCTCGCCCACATCGGTCAGGCTGAGCTTGCGGGTGCTGCGCACAAACAGCGGCGCCTTGATCCGCCATTCGAGCTGGGCAATCCGCTTGGTGATGACCGAGGGCGCCAGTTGCTGGCGCCGTGCCACCTCGGAGAAGCTGCCGGCATCGGCCACTGCGATAAAGGCTTCCAGATTGGCTAGGGTATCCATGATCTATTGTTCGCGAATTCGCAAAAGTGAATGCACAAAACGCTTATTGTGAGGGTTTTTGCAAATAAATATGATCCGGATCTTCCTTCATTCAACAGCAGGTCCAACCATGTCCGACAAGCCTTATCTGCGCATCGCCACCGAAGAGGCCTTCGCGCCGCCCGAGATGATCCGCATCTATGAAAAGATCCTGGCCGGCAGCGATGTCGATCCCGGCTTCAAGGGGCTGATGGGCTTTTACATGAGCAGCCCCAGCGAGCGGGCGCAGCACATCATGCGTTGCCTGCAGGACCTCGATCAGATTCGCATCGCCCATATGGACGAGGCCGGCATCGACCACCAGGTGCTGGCCCTGACCGCGCCGGGTGTGCAGATCATGGACAAGGCCACCGCCGTGTCTTTTGCCCGCGTGGCCAACGACCAGCTGGCCGATGCAGTACGCCGTCACCCCACGCGCTTTACCGGCATGATTGCGGTGCCGGTGCAGGACCCGCAGGAGGCGGCCAAGGAAATCGAGCGCGGCGTGACCCAACTGGGCATGCATTCGGTGGTGATCAACTCGCACACCCACGGCGAGTATTTGTCCGACCCCAAGTTCTGGGACATCTTTGCCGCTGCCGAGCAGCATGGCGCGCCGATCTACCTGCACCCGAATTCGCTGCCGCGCAATATGCTCGAGCCCTTCCAGGAGTGCGGGCTCGACGGTGCGATTTACGGCTTTGGGGTGGAGACGGGCCTGCATGCGCTGCGCATCATCACCGCCGGCGTGTTCGACCGCTTCCCCAAGCTGCAGATGATCATTGGCCACATGGGCGAGGCGCTGCCGTTTTGGTCCTACCGGCTCGACTACATGCACCAGGCCACGGTGCGCTCCAAGCGCTATGAGAGCATCAAGCCGCTCCAGAAAAAGCCCAGCGACTACCTGCGCGAGAACTTCTATATCACCAACAGCGGCGTGGCTTGGGAGCCGGCCATCAAGTTCACCCAGGCGCTTGTGGGGGCTGACCGGGTGCTCTACGCCATGGACTATCCTTACCAGTATGCTGTCGATGAAGTTCAGCTGCTCGACCGCATGGACATGAGCGCGGACGACAAGAAGAAGTTCTTCCAGACCAATGCCCAGAAGGTTTTTGGCATCGGTCCGCTTTAAACGATTGATTCAGGAGACATGAGTATGAAATTGCATTTACGAGGCCTGCTCGCACTGGCCGCATCGGCCATCGCCCTGAGCGCCCAGGCGCAGACCTGGCCCACCCAGAGTGTGCGCATCGTGGTGCCGTTTACCGCCGGCACCGGCATGGACACCATCGCCCGTGCGGTCGGCCCGCGCCTGAGCGAGCGGCTGGGCCAGCCGGTGGTCATCGTCAACCAGCCCGGTGCCAGCGGCAATATCGGCGCCGACTCGGTGGCCAAGGCGACCGACGGGCACACGCTGCTGATGGGGGCCAACACCATGCTGATGGCCTCGCAGATGTACAAGAACGTGTCCTTCAACCCGATCAAGGACTTCGCGCCGATTTCCATGGCCGCCTACGGCACCTTGATGTTGGTGGCCCATCCCAAGACCGGCATCAAGTCCATGGCCGAGTTGATCGCCCAGGCCAAGGCCCGCCCCGGCAACATTTCCTTCGGCTCGCCCGGTGTGGGCACGCCCCACCACATGGCGATGGAGCTTTTCAAGGTGCAGACCAGCTTGTTCATGCTGCACGTGCCCTACCGCGGCACGGCCGGCTATACCCAGGACTTGCTGTCGGGCGAGCTCAATGTGGGCTTTTTGCCGGTGCACATCGCCCAGAGCTTTGTGCGTGACGGCAAGCTCAATGCGCTGGCCGTGGGTAGCGCCAAGCGCCACCCGGTTGCCCCTGGCGTGGCCACCTTTGAGGAGCAGGGCGTCAAGGGCGTCGAGGTGGACCTCTGGTACGCCTTCTACGCGCCGGCGCGCACCCCGGCCGCCGTGGTGAGCAAGCTCAACACCGATATTGCCGCCATTGTGCGCAGCAACGAGGTCAAAGACCTGCTCGGCCGCGCTGGCATGGACGCCACCGCATCGACCGCCGACGAGCTGGCTCTGATCACCCAGAAGGACTACCCGCGCTGGGGCGCGGTGATCAAGCGCAACGGTATTGCGGCCGATTGAGGTGGATGGAACATGACTGAACAAGGCATCGTGGTCGTTGGCGGCGGCATCGCCGGTCTGGCTCTTGCGCTTTCGCTGCATCAGCGGGGCATCGCCTGCGATGTCTATGAGAGCGTGCCGCAAGTCAAGGAGCTGGGCGTGGGCATCACGCTGCTGCCCCATGGTATGCGCGAGCTCTCCGCGCTGGGGGTACAGCCGCAGCTGGAGGCCGTCGGCATCGAAAACCTGGAGAGCGTGTTCTTCAATCGCTTTGGTCAGTTCATTTACCGCGAGCCGCGCGGCCGCCATGCCGGCTACCCGCTGCCGGAGATTGGCATACACCGGGGCAAGCTGCACCGCATCTTGTATGAAGCGGCGCTGGAGCGCCTGGGCCCGGGGCGCATCCACACCGGCCACCGCTGCAGCGGCATGACGCAAGACGAGGCCGGTGCCACGGTGCACTTCACTGACGCGGCCGGTGCTCAGCTTCCTCCGGTGCACGCCCGCGTCGTGGTGGCCTGCGACGGCATTCATTCGGCGCTGCGCAAGCAGCACTACCCGCAAGATAAGGTGGCTTTTGCCGGCATCAACACCTGGCGCGGCGTGACCCGCCACAAGCCTATCCTCACCGGAAAAAGCTATATGCGGGTGGGGTCGATTCGCACCGGCAAGATGGTGATCTACCCCATCGTCGACAACATCGACGGCCAGGGCATGCAGCTGATCAACTGGATGGCCGAGATCGAGGGCAGCAGCGAGCAGATGAACGACTGGAACCAGGGCGGCAAGGCGGACGACTTCATTTCCATCTTCAAGGACTGGACCTTCGACTGGCTCGATGTGCCGGCCCTGATCCGCAATGCCGACCAGATTCTGGAGTACCCGATGGTCGACAAGGACCCGATACCCCAGTGGACCTTCGGCCGCCTGACCCTGATGGGTGATGCTGCCCATCCGATGTACCCGCGCGGCTCCAATGGCTCGGCCCAAGCGCTGATCGACGCCCGGACTCTGGCCACCGAACTGGCCGGCCAGAGCGACCCGCTGGCTGCGTTGGCGGCCTACGAAGCCCAGCGGCGCGAGGCCACCGCCAAAGTGGTGCTGACCAACCGCAGCCAGCCGCCCGATCTGATCAACATCCGGGTGGAAGAGCTCAGCGGCGACAAGCCCTATCGTCATATCGACGATCTGATCAGCCAGGACGAGCTGCGCCAGCTGTCGGACAACTACAAGAAAATCGCCGGCTTTTCGCTGGAGGCGGTCAAGGCCTGAGCAAGGCCCCAAGTTCATCTCTTCGATGGGCCTGCTGCCCCTCACCCCCACCCTCTCCCCAGAGGGGCGAGGGAGCAAGGCAAG
>CANHGF010000081.1 GCA_947460065.1 Comamonadaceae bacterium | reverse complement strand
CTGGCGCAGGACTTTCTGCGCGCGGCCGCCCAGGCCGCCCAGGAGGCCGGCCTGCCCGGCGGCGAGCGGGTCAGCCTTTACCCGGCGGTGCCGCTGACGCTGCAGCGGGTGGCCGATGTGGAGCGCGCGCAGATGCTGCTCGAAAGCACATCACGGCCGGCCCTGCAGCAATTCATGGCCGCCTGGCAGCCGGTGCTGGCCGAACTGCGCCGCCAGAGCGCCTTCAAGCCGCTGATACGCTGGGGCCTGGATGTCGACCCCTTGAGCATCTGAGGCCGGCTCACAAGAGCCAGCGCAGCGCTGCTGAAAAACTCAGAAACGCCAGCGCAGTCGACCACAGGATGATGCGGGCAATGCGCCCGGTGTTGGCGCCAAAGCGCTCGGCCAGCAGCGCCACATTGCTGGCGCTGGGAAGCGCGGCCACCAAGGTGGCCACCGTCACCGCCTGCGCGCTCAGGCCCCAGCCGGCGGCCATCAGCAGGGCGCCCGCAGAGGCCACCAGCAGCGGATGCACCAAGAGCTTGAGCAGCACCACGCCCACCTCTTCGCGCCAGGCCACCCCGGCACCCGCGCCACTGACGCCACTGGCCAGTTGCGAACGGGCCAGCACCGCACCCATGGTGAACAGGGCCACCGGCGAGGCGGCATCGGCCAGCAATGTGATGGTCTTGAGCAAAGGCGCCACCGGCTGCCAGCCCAGGGCCGAGGCCAGCGCGCCCAGCAGCACCGCCCAGGGCAGCGGATTGGCGGCCACACCGCGCAGCGCCTGCAGGGCCGCGCGGCCTGCGCCATGGCGATCAGCCCCGTCCAGGCGCGACAGCGCGATGCACAGCGAGGTGACCAGCACCAGATCGACGGCCAAGGTCACGATGGCTGGCCCCGCCGCCTGCGGCCCCACAAAGGCCACCAGCAAGGGCACGCCCATGAAGCCGGTATTGGGAAAAGCGGCCACCAAAGCGCCGAAGGCCGCATCGTTCCAGCCAAGGCCACGTCGGCGGGCCAGCAAGAGCGCAAGCGCTACGATGATCAAAGCGCACAGCAGATACAACAGGGCCAGCCGCCCATCCAGCAATTGCGCCAGCGGCGTGTCCGAGCCAAAACGAAACAGCATGCACGGCAGCGCAAAGTACAACACGAAGGTGTTGAGCCCGGGTATGGCCGACAGCGGCAAGACCGCCCGCCGCGCCGCCAGGTAGCCGCACAGCACCAGCGCGAAAAAAGGAAAGGTTTGCAGCAGGATGGGGGTCACGGGCGCAGATTGTCGGTGAGCAGGCAAGCCGGGGGTTAGGCTCAGAAGTTCTGGCACCAGGGGTGCGTCACTGACGGCGCACGCAAGCGCTACTCGTCAAACGCGCCGGGAGCGGCCGTCGCATCGGGCCTGCCTCCGCGGCTGTCCCCCGCCTCGGCTAGCGCCTCGGCTCCTCCTTCATGCCGCTGCGCCAGGCCCGATGCACCGGCCGTGGTTTAACGCTGCGAGGGCTGTCCGTTGCGGCTAAGGACAAAAATCGATAGCGGGCTTGAAGCCTCTGACCGAAGGTCACGGTGCTTGCATCACCCAAGGGCGTGCGGGTGGGCGCTGCGAAGCGAGGTAAAGGGGGAGGAGGCGCCAGCCGACGCAGGACACGAGCGGCGCAGCGCCCACCCGCACGCCCTGCTCGAATACGCCCTGAATAAGGCTGCGCACGATCAAGCGCCGCATCGCGCCGAGGGCGGCGCTCCTACACCTAAACCCCGACCCACGCGCAGGTGGCTATGATCTGCGGCTTTGCCGCGCGCTGCCGCTGGGCGCCCCTTTGAAATCATCCATGTCCTCTCCTTCCTCGCCTCCTGCAGCGGCCGCAGGCATGAACCTCGCCCAGATGGAGGCGGTGCATCACATCCACGGCCCCTGCCTGGTGCTGGCCGGCGCGGGCTCGGGAAAGACCCGGGTCATCACCCACAAAATCGCGCGCCTGATTGAGGCGGGCATGGCGCCCGAGCAGATTGCGGCCATCACCTTCACCAACAAGGCGGCCGCCGAGATGCGTGAACGCGCCAAGGGCCTGATCGGACGACGGGCCAAGGGCGTGCTGATCTGCACCTTCCACGCCCTGGGCGTGCGCATGCTGCGCCAGGACGGCGCGGCCCTGGGCCTGAAGCCGCAGTTCAGCATCCTCGACAGCGACGACGTGACCAGCCTGCTCAAGGACTGCGGCGGCGGCACCGATGCGGCCACCGCCCGGCAGTGGCAATGGACCATCAGCCTGTGGAAAAACCAGGGACTCAATGCCGAGCAGGCGCAGGCCCAGGCCGCAACGCCTGAGGATGTGTCGCTGGCACGCATCATGGCTCGCTATGAAGAGCGGCTGAGCGCCTACCAGGCGGTGGATTTTGACGACCTGATCGGCCTGCCGCTCAAGCTGCTGCGCGACCATGCCGAAGTGCGCGAGCGCTGGCAGCAGGGGCTCGGCCATGTGCTGGTCGACGAGTACCAGGACACCAACGCCACCCAGTACGAGCTGCTCAAGCTGCTGGTCGGCCCGCGCGGGCGGCTGACCGCGGTCGGTGACGACGATCAGTCGATCTATGGCTGGCGCGGCGCCACCCTGGACAACCTCAAAAAACTGCCGCAAGACTACCCGCAGCTCAAGGTCATCAAGCTCGAGCAGAACTACCGCTCGACCAGCGCCATCCTGCGCGCGGCCAACAATGTAATTGGGCCTAATCCCAAGCTGTATCCCAAGACCCTGTTTTCCGAGCTGGGCGAAGGCGAGCCGGTGCGGGTGATGGACTGCGACAACGAGGAGCATGAGGCCGAACGGGTGGTGGCGCGGATTCAGAGCCTGCGTGCCGGCGACGGCCAGCGCCACCGCGAATGGAAGGACTTTGCGGTGCTCTACCGCGCCAACCACCAGGCCAAGCCCTTCGAGAAGGCGCTGCGCAAGGCGCAGATCCCCTACAAGGTCTCGGGCGGCCAGAGTTTTTTTGACCGCGCCGAGGTCAAGGACCTGTGCGCCTGGCTGCGGCTGTTGGCCAACAACGACGACGACCCGGCCTTCCTGCGCGCCATCACCAGCCCCAAGCGCGGCATCGGCCACACCACGCTGGCCGGGCTGGGCAGCTTTGCCAGCAGCTACAAGCTCAGCCTGTTCGAGGCGCTACACAGCCACAGCCTGGCCAGCATGCTGCCGGGCAAGGCGGTGGCGTCGCTGCAGGAGTTCGGCCGCTATGTGAACGATCTGGAATACCGCGCCCGCCATACCGTGGGCGCCGAGGCAGCGCAGGCCTTCCTGATGGAATGGCTCAAGGACATCGGCTACGAGCAGCATCTGTACGACGGCGAAGACAGCGAGCAGGCCGCCGCTTCGCGCTGGTCGAATGTGATGGACTTTTGCGAATGGATGGCGCAGCGCTGCGGCGGCCAGGTGGACGACGAGGCTGGCTTGAGCCTGGCGCGTGAATCCAAAACCCTGCTGGAGGTGGTGCAGACGATTGCACTGCTATCGACCATCAGCGAGCGCGAGGGCGAGCAGAACGTGGTCACGCTCTCGACCCTGCATGCGGCCAAGGGCCTGGAGTGGCCCCATGTGGTGCTGGTGGGCTGCATCGAAGGGCTGCTGCCCTTCAAGATGGAAGAGGGCGAGGCCGAGGACCTGGCGCTGCGCCTACAGGAGGAGCGGCGCCTGATGTATGTGGGCATCACCCGCGCCCAGCGCACCCTGGCGGTCAGCTGGACCCGCCGCCGCAAGAAGGGCCGCGACACGGTGGCCACCACCCTCAGCCGCTTCATCGGCGAGATGGCGCTCGATCAGAAGACGGTCAAGGAAGACCCGCGCGAGAAACTGCGGGCCCTGCGCGAGGAATTTGCCAAGCGCGCCGCGCTCAATAACGCAGCGGCAAAGGCATCGGGCTAAACGCTGCGCCTGTGCCCGATCAGAGGCCGCATCGCGCCGAGGCGGCGCTACCACAAGGTCAAAACGGCCCTTGGCTCAGCGTCCGCGCCACTGCGGCGCTCGCTTCTGGCTGAAGGCCAGGGCCGCTTCACCGAAGTCTTCGGTCATCAGGGCCAACACCTGCACATGGTTTTCCAGATCGAGCGCGGCTTCCAGCCCCGGCGCGTCCAGGTTGTTCCACATGACCCGCTTGGTGTGCAGCGTGCTGTAGGGGCTGTTGGCCAGGATCTGGCGGGCGCATTCAAGCGCGCGGGGCAGCAGTTCATCGGGCTCGGTAAGGCCGGCCACCAGGCCGATGCGTTCGGCCTCCTGGGCGTCGATGGGCCGGCCGGTGAGCATGAGCTCGAAGGCACGGCCGGCGCCGATCAAGCGCGGCAGGTGGTAGCTGATGCCGCACTCGCCAGCTGACAGGCCGACCTTGACCGCGCCCACATGGAAGCTGGCCGAGCGACTGGCAAAGCGGATGTCGGCACACAGCGACAGGCCAAAGCCGGCGCCAACGGCCACGCCATTGACCGCAGCAATGACGGCCGCGTCCATGCTGCGCAGGCGGCGCATCACGCTGTCGAACACCATCTGCAGCTCATAGGAGGCGGTCGCGTCCAGGCCGTAGCGGCCTTGCGCATCGAGCACCGACTTGAGGTCCAGGCCGGCGCAAAAACCACGGCCCTCGCCGGTGAACACCAGCACCCGCACGCTGCGGTCGGCCGCCAGCGCATCGAGCGTGGCTTTGAGCTCGCGCATCGAGGGCACGTCCATGGCGTTCATGCGCGCGGCGCGCTGCAGTTGCAGCACCACCAGGCCCTCTTGCGGGCGCTGCAGGCTCAAACAGGATTCGGACATGCATCTCTCCTTGTACAAATCAGGCGGGGCGAGCGCGGGGACCCATTTGGCCTTCAGCGGCCTTCAAAACGGGCTTCGCGCTTGCCCAGGAAGGAGGCCAGCCCTTCGGCGAAGTCGGCGGTACCCGCGCATTCGCGGAAGAGTTGTGCCTCGAGCTCAAGCTGGCTGTGCAGGTCGTTGTGGTCGGACTGGCGCATCAGCTTCTTGAGGTTGCCCAGCGCAATCGGAGCCGACTGCTCGATCCGGGCGGCGATCGCCGCGGTCTGCGCGGCCAGCTCTTCGGCCGGCACCACCCGGTTGATCAGGTGGATGCGCAGCGCCTCATCGGCGTCGATGGTGTCGTTGAGCAAGGCGATTTCCAGCGCCTTGCGCAGCCCGACCCAGCGCACCAGACCCCAGGAGGTGCTGCAGTCGGAGCTGGTGCCGATGCGCGGATAGGCCAGGTTGAAGCGGGTACCCTGGGCGGCGATGATGAGGTCACAAGCCAGGGCCAGGCCCAGTCCGCCACCGGCGACTGCGCCATGCACCGAGGCAATCACCGGCGCGCGCAGGGCGGCCAGGATCTCGATGGCCGGATGCATCTGCGCGATCAGGGCGGCGCTGCCGCCCACCGGGTCGGCTTGCATTGAGGCGAGATCTCCGCCGGCCATGAAGGCGCGGCCGGCACCGCTGAGCACTACCACCCGCACGCTCTCATCCTGGGCCAGTTCACGGCAGGCGGCATGAAAGGCCTGCCCCAGGGCCACGTCGATGGCATTGAGCGCAGACGGACGGTTGAAGCGAATGTGGGCCACGCCGGCCTCACGCCAAAACAAGACCGGCGCGTCGCTGGCGGCGGGTGCAGTAGGAATCATGAATCGTCTCCAGTGTGGGCGGGTTATAGATCAGCTCAGCTTAGCATCCAGACCTATGGCCTGCAGGCCGCGGCGCGCCAGGGCCGGGCCCAGCCGGCCGACCTCGGCCGCGTTGCTGCTGACCGCGTTGCCAGCGGCAGCGCGCGCGGCGATGCCTTCAAAAATCACCGCCCAGCGCATGAAGGCAAAGGCCCAGTGAAAGGGCTGAGCCCGCTGGCTGCGGCCGGAGCAGCGGTAATAGTGTTCCAGGTACTCGTTCTCGCTGGGGATGCCCAGGGCCTGCAGGTCCAGCCCGGCGATGCCGCCGTATTCCTCGGGCAGGGTGCGCCAGCAGGTGGTGTTGAAAGCCACATCGGCCAGCGGATGGCCCAGGGTAGACAGCTCCCAATCGAGCACTGCCACCACCCGCGGCTCTGTGGGGTGAAACATCAAGTTGTTGAGCTTGAAGTCGCCATGGGTCAGGCGGGTTTCCTGGTCCTCGGGCAGGTGCGCACTGAGCCAGACCAGCAATTGGTCGATGCCCGGGTTCTCGCGGGTCTTGGACAGCGCCCACTGCTGACTCCAGCGACCGAGCTGGCGCACAAAATAATCGCCTGGCTTGCCAAACTGCCCCAGGCCCAGGGCCTCATGGTCCAAGCCATGCAGCACCGCCAGGGTTTCGGCCATGGCCAGATAGATGGCGCGTCGCTCGGCCGGGGCCAGCCCCGGCAGGTCATTGCGGTTGAACACCCGGCCCTCAACCCGCTCCATCAAATAAAAGTCAGTGCCCAGCACATCGGGCTCTTGATGCAGCAGCACCATGGGCGGCACCGGCAGCGCGCTGCGGCCCAGGGCCTGCATCACCCGAAACTCGCGGTCGACCGCATGCGCCGAAGGCAACACCGGGCCGGTGGGCTTTTTGCGCAAGACCAGACGCCGGTTGGCGAAGGAAACAAAGAAAGTGGGGTTGGACTGGCCGCCGCCTATGGGCTCGATCTGCATCGCCCCCTGCAGGCCCGGCAGTCGCTCGTGCAAAAACCGCTCCAGGCGGGACGGCTCGAAACCCCAGGCCGCCGCGCCCGCCACTGCGGCTGTGCTCATGCAGAGCCCGAAGCTGGTGCCGCGGCGGATGCCGCAGGGGTCGCGCCTGCCGCCGAAGGCGGCTTGCCGAGCATGAAGCCGCCGTCAACCACGATCTGCTGGCCGGTGACCATGCAGTCGGGCTCGAGCAACCAGAGCACTGCGCTGGCGATCTGCTCGGGCGTGCTGATGCGGCCAAGCAGCGCGGTGGCTGAATACTGGGCCTTGACCCGTTCGTAGCCCTCCTGGCCCAGGCCGTCGCGCATCCAGCGCCCTTCAATCATGCCGGGCAAGACCGCGTTGACCCGCAGCTTGGGCGCGAGATTGCGGGCCAGGCCGACGGTCATGATGTTGAGGGCGGACTTGGACATCACGTAGGGGAAGGACGAGCCGCTGCCGGTCTGGCCGGCGATGGAGGATACGTTGACGATCGCCCCGCCTTGAGTCATGTGCGGCGCAGCCGCACGCGCCATCTGAAAAGGGCCGACCGCGTTGACGCCGTAGACGCGCAAAAAATCCTCGGCCTGCACACCGTCGAGATCGTGCATGGGCACGAACTGGGTGGTGCCAGCACTGTTGACCAGACCATCAATGCGGCCAAAGCGCTCCATCGCGGCGGCCACAATCTCGCGGCAGCTCGCATCGGAGGCCACATCGCCTTGCACCGCCATCGCCTGGCCCCCGGCGGCCTGGCAGGCGGCCACCACCTCTTGGGCCGGCTGGCGATTGCGGCTGAAATTGATGAGCACCGATTGGCCCCGGCGCGCCAGTTGCAAGGCCACCGCCTGGCCCACGCCGCTGGAGCCGCCGGTGATCAGGGTCACGCGTTCAGTCATGGTTCATCGCTCTCTTGAAAAACACAGCGCTGCGCTCAGGGCAGCACGATCAGCTTGCCCTGGGCCCGCCGCTGCGACAGCTCCAAAATAGCCTGTGGCGCCTGCTCCAGGCTGTAGCGGCCCGAGATCAGCGGCTTGATCTTGCCCTGCTCGAGCATCTGCATCAGATCGCGCAGATCGACCTGCGCTGCCTTGGGCTCGCGCCGGATGAAGTCACCCCAGAACACGCCGACGATGGCGCAGCCCTTGAGCAGCACCAGGTTGAGTGGCAGGCGCGGTATCTGACCGTCGGTGAAACCGACCACCAGATAGCGGCCGCGCCATGCCATGGAGCGCAGGGCCTGCTCGGCATAGTCGCCGCCAACCGGGTCCATGACGACGTCAACCCCCTGGCCACCGGTCAAACGTTTGACCTCGTCACGCAAATTCTGCTCACGGTAGTTGATGACTTCGTCGGCACCTTTTGCGCGGCAGGTGGCTAATTTTTCAGCGCTGGAAGCCGCCGCGATCACCCGCGCGCCCAGGGCCTTGGCCAATTCGATGGTGGCAATACCGATACCGCCCGCGGCGCCCAGCACCAGCACCGTCTGGCCAGGCTGGAGTGCTGCGCGGTCGCGCAGCCCATGCAGGCAGGTGCCGTAGGTCAGCAAAAGCGAGCCCGCCACCTCAAACGAAAGACCTTCGGGCATGGGAATGACCTGATCCTGCTTGGCCAGCACCTGCTCGGCAAAGCCGCCCCAGATGGTCAGCGCAATCACCTTGTCGCCGACCTTGACCCGCTGCACGCCTTCACCGACGGCCATCACCTCGCCAGCGGTCTCGCCGCCGGGTGAAAACGGCGGGGTGGGCTTGAACTGGTAGAGGTTTTGAACAATCAGTGCGTCAGGGAAATTCACACCGGCGGCACGCACACGCACCACCACCTCGCCCGGGCCGGGCTGGAGGTCGGGCATGTCCTGCACGCTCAGATTT
>CANHGF010000080.1 GCA_947460065.1 Comamonadaceae bacterium | reverse complement strand
GGTGCTGTCGCAGCCCTGGCCGGGCTTTTTCTTTCAGCTGCTGTACGTGGGCGGCATGGGCATTCCTTCGCCCACGGCCGTCAAGGCGCTGGGCAACGCCGGCTTCGCCCGCAAGCCCGTGGGCACCGGGCCGTTCAAGTTTGCGGACTGGGCCTCGGGGGACCGCATCGTGCTCACGAAGAACACCAGCTACTACCGCCCGAACATGCCCTACCTGGACCGGCTGGAGTTCAAGGTGATTCCCGACTCCACCGCGCTCACCACCAGCCTGCGCACCGGCCAGCTCGACCTGGTGCGTGACATTCCCACCCAGCTGCTGCCCCTCCTGGACAAGGAGCCCAGCCTGGTGCCCAGCGTCAAGAATGCCTACTCTTTTGATTGGTTGGCGCTCAATGCCGCCAAGCCGCCGTTCAACGATGTGCGGGTTCGCCAGGCCGTCAACATGGCGATCGACCGGGACGCGCTGGCCGTGGCGGTCTACGGCAAGGGGGCCCGGGGAGCCACGGCGCAGATTGCTTCAGCCAACCAGTTCCACCATCCGAAGAGGCTGCCGACCTTCACTTACGACCCGGAGCGGGCCAAGAAATTGCTGGCCGAGGCCGGGCAGTCGAACCTGAAATTCACGCTGGTGTCCTCCACCGTCAAGCCCCAGCTGGGCCAGGAGGCCACGGTGATCCAGGCGCAGCTGGCGCGGATCGGCGTCACCGTGACGCACCAGGTGATGGAGCACCAGGCGTGGCTGGCCAATGTGCTGCGCGCCAAGAACTTCGAGGCCTCCACCGTGGCCGGCACCGGCGGCCCGGAGCCCAACAGCTACGTGATGTTCTGGACCAAGGACAACCCCGTCAACTTCGTGAGCCTGAACAACGCCGAGCTCTTTGAGCTGGTGCCCAAGGCCCAGGGCATCATCAAGGACGCGGAGCGCAAGAAGGCCTACCACCGCATTCAGGAGCTCGGGGCCCAGGAAGCGAGCTGGATGGCCCTGATGGAGGTTCCAAGCAACGCCGTGATGTCTTCCAAAATCAAGGGCTATGTGCACCTGCCCTACAACGTGAGTTACTTCGACGAAGTCTGGTTGACCCAGTGACCCGCGCGTGATCTTGTCGAGTCGCGGCCTTTTGTTCAGCGCGCTTGCGCGCGTGGCTTCGGCGGCCGCCACCTTGCTGGCGGTGGCCGCCATCGTCTTCTTCGTGATGCGTTTCGTGCCCGGCGACCCGGTGCTCAATTGGCTGGGCACCAGTTATGAAAAGGCCGATTACGACCGCTTGCGTGCGCTCTACGGCCTGGATCTGCCGCTGCCTCAGCAGTTCCTGATTTGGTTCACCAACTTGCTGCAGGGCGAGCTGGGTTATTCGGTGCTGACGCAGCTGTCGGTCTCCGAGGAGTTGTGGCGCCGCCTGCCGGCCACGCTCGAATTGATTGTGCTGGCGCTGGCAGTGGCGCTGCCCTTGGGCATCGGCTCGGGCATTTGGGCCGCCTGGCGCTATGGCAAGCCGGCCGACCATGCGGTGCTGACCGCGACGCTGCTGGGCATCTCGCTGCCGGAGTTTTTTGTCGGTGCCTTGCTGATGCTGGCCCTGGCGCTGCAGTGGCGGGTGTTTCCGGCGACGGGCTTTGAGCCCTTCGCCTGGTCCACCGAGCATTTCGCGCACATGGTGCTACCCGCCCTGGCGCTGGGTCTTCCGCGGGCGGCGGTGATCTGCCGGTTGATGCGCGGATCGCTGCTGGAGGTCTTCGGCCGCCCCTATGTGCGGGCTTCGCTGGCCAAAGGGCTCAGCCGCCGGGCCACGCTGTTCGCGCATGCGGTGCGCAATGCACTGATTCCCGTGGTCACCGTGATCGGTCTGCAGATCGGCTACCTGGTGGCTGGCGCCGTGGTGGTCGAGAAGCTCTTCGTGATTCCGGGCATTGGTGCCTACGGCCTCAATGCCGTCACCGCCCGTGACTACCCGTCGGTCCAGGGCTTCATTTTGGTGGTGGCGGCGATCTTTCTGCTTGCCAACCTGATCGTGGACTTGCTCTACCTGTGGCTGGATCCGCGCATCCGCACGGGTGCTCAGGGGGGCGGTCGGTGAGCGCCGCGCCCAGAGGACGCGCCAGCACCGCGCAGCGGGCCTGGCGCAGCGCCAAGGTGCGCTACAGCGGCCTGTTGATTCTGGCCTTGCTGCTGCTGACCTTGGGTGCAGAATGGATCGCGCCGTATCCGCACGACCAGATCGACGCCGCCGCCGCTTTCGCGGCGCCTGGGCAGGCCTATGTCATCGGCGCCGATGCCCTGGGCCGTGACGTGCTCAGTCGCACGCTGCATGGCGGCCGCATGTCCCTGGTGGTCGGCCTGCTAGCGACCCTGCTGGCGGTGCTTCTGGGCGTGCCGCTGGGGGCGCTGGCCGGTTATGTGGGCGGCAAGGTGGACTGGCTGATCAGCCGCGTCATCGACCTCTTGCTGCCGTTTCCGGTGATCCTGCTGGCCATCGTCACCAAGATGCTGCTCGGTGACGGGCTGCTCAGCGTGGTCTTGGCCCTGAGCCTGGTTCTGACGCCGTTTTTTGCGCGCATGGCGCGCGCCAAGGCCCTGAGCGTGGCGCAGTTGCCCTTCATCGAAGCCGCGCAGGGCAGCGGTCTGGGCGCTGGTCGCATCATGGTGATGCATGTGTTGCCGCATTGCTTCCAGCCGGTGCTGATCATGGCCACTTTGTCGGTGGCGTTTGCGATTCTGGCCGAGGCCTCGCTGAGTTTTCTGGGCCTGGGTCTGCCGCCGCCGGCGCCCAGCTGGGGCGGCGACCTGCAGGCCTCCATGAGCGCATTTCAGCTGGCGCCCTGGACGGTTTTGGCGCCGGGGGTCGCGATCACGCTGGCGGTGCTGGCCTTTAACTTTCTGGGCGATGGCCTGCGCGACGTGTTTGACGTCGGCGAAAGGTTTCTGTGAACATGCAGTCTCCGGTGTTGGTCGTGGAGGCTCTGGCCGTCGATATCGGGGGCGCCGCAGTGCTGGGCGGCGTGTCGCTGGAGATTGCTGCGGGCCAGGCGCTGGGCCTGGTCGGGGAGTCGGGCTGCGGCAAGTCGATGACGGCGCTGGCGATCCTGGGCCTGCTGCCCCGTGGCGCGCAGGTTCGCGCCGGCAGTGTGCGTCTGCAGGGCCAGGAATTGCTCGGGGCGTCCGAGGCCGCCCTGTGCCAGGTGCGCGGCGGCTCGGTCGGCCTCATCTTTCAGGAGCCTGGCGCCTGTCTGGATCCGGTCATGCGCGTCGGTCGGCAGATCGGCGAGGCGCTGCGCCTGCACCGCGGCCTGCGCGGCACCGCCCAGGACGCCGTGCTGCGCGAGCTGCTGCTGGAAGTGGGTTTGAGCGATACCGAGCGCGTCGCGCGCGCCTATCCGCATGAACTCTCCGGTGGCATGCAGCAGCGCGCCATGATCGCGATGGCGCTGGCCGGCGAGCCGGTGCTGCTGATTGCCGACGAGCCCACCACCGCGCTCGATGCCCGCATTGCCAGTCAGATTCTCGACCTGCTGGACCGGCTTCGGCGCGACCGCGGTCTGGCCCTGTTGCTGATCTCCCACGATCTGGCCGTGATCGGTGGGCGCTGTGACCGTGTGATGGTGATGTATGCCGGGCGGGTGGTCGAGCAGGCCCCGGCGGCGCAGGTGTTCACGGCGGCGCGGCATCCCTACACAGCGGCCCTGATTGCCGCCAGTCCAGGCTTGGCCGGCGTGGCGCCCAAAAGCGCGCTGCGCGACATTCCTGGCCAACTGCCGCCCCCCGGCGGCGGTGGCAGCGGCTGCGCCTTTGCCGAGCGTTGCACGCTGGCCAGGCCGGCATGCAGCCAGCGCCCGCCGGCCTGGACCGCCCTGGCCACGGACCATGCTGTGTGCTGCCTGCAGTACGAGGAGGGTTGGTGATGCTCGACGTCGTGCAGCTGCGCAAGGTCTACCGCGCGCGCGTGCCGGGCGGCCCGCCCGTGGCCGCGGTCGACGGCGTCAGCTTCAGCGTGGGCCGCGGCGAAACCCTGGGCCTGGTGGGCGAGTCGGGCTGTGGCAAGAGCACCTTGTCGCGCTGCCTCATGCGCCTGGTCGAGCCGAGCGAGGGGCAGGTGCTGTTTGACGGCAGCGATGTGCGGGCGCTGGACGCGCGCGCGCTGCGCCGCTTTCGCCGCCGCATGCAGATCGTGCACCAGGACCCCTATTCCTCGCTCGACCCGCTGATGCGCATCGACCGGACGCTGGCCGCGCCGCTGCGCCACGTGCTGGGGCTCGATGCCCGAGCGACCGAGGCGCGCATGGTCTCGCTGCTGGAGGAGGTGGGCCTCAATGCCGGCCACCGCCTGGCCTATCCGCACGAGCTCTCCGGTGGCCAGCGCCAACGGGTGGCGATCGCGCGGGCGCTCAGCCTGAACCCGGAGTTCATCATTGCCGACGAGCCCACTTCCGCGCTGGACGTCTCGATCCAGGCCCAGGTGCTCAACCTGCTGCTGCGCCTGCAGCGCGACCATGGCCTGGCCATGCTGTTCATCTCGCACGACATTTCGCTGGTCGCCCACATGAGCGACCGCATTGCCGTCATGCAAAAAGGCGTGTTTGTCGAAACCGGCGCTGCGCAAGAACTGGTCGCCCAGCCTCAGCACCCCTACACGCGCAGCCTGCTGGCCGCGCGCCCGCATCGGCCGGCCTCTGCCATGCCGAGTTCTTGAATCCGCGCCCCTGGCGCCTTACCCCGAGAAGGAAACACTGTCATGAACAAGGACCCGGTCATTCTGGAAGTCGCGATCAACGGCGGGGTCACGCCCGACCGCAACCCGCACGTGCCCCTGAGCGACGAGGCCGTCATCGCCGACAGCCTGGCCTGTTACGACGCCGGCGCGTCCATCATCCATGCCCACACCTACGACATCCGGCTCAACGGCAAGGAAGGCGCCGAGGCCTACCTGCGGCCCTGGCGTGTGATCCTGGCCCAGCGCCCGGGCGCCCTGTGGTACCCGACGCTGTCGGTCAACCAGGCCGACGGCGCCATCCTGGAGCCCATCGCCGACCGCTACTCGCACTACCCCTACATTGCCGCCGAGGTGCCGATGCAGTTCGGTGTGGTGGACCCGGGCTCGACAAACCTCGGCTACCCGGGCCCGGACGGCCTGCCCGTCGGTTTTAGCTACGTCAACAGCTATGAGGACCATGCCTACGCCTTCGGCATGGCCGAGAAGCTCGGCTTTTTGCCTTCTCTGGCGATCTTCGAGCCCGGCTTTTTGCAGACCACGCTGGCCTGGTGGCGCGCCGGCAAGCTCCCCAAGGGCTCTATGGCCAAGTTCTATTTCGGCGGCGAGTGGGGCCTGTGGGCCCGCGCCAAAGGCGTCACCTTCGGCTTGCCTCCGACCGAAAAAGCGCTGGCCGCCTATGTGGAGATGCTGGAGGGCACCGACATTCCCTGGTCGGTCTCGGTGTGGGGCGGCGACCTGCTCAAGACGCCGGTGGCGCGCATGGCGCTGGAGCTCGGCGGCCATCTGCATGTGGGCATCGAGGAGCATTTCGACCCGGACCGCACGCCCACCAATGTGGAGCTGATCGAGGAAACCAAGGCGCTGTGCGAGTCCATGGGCCGGCCACTGGCCACGTTTGCCCAGACCCGCGAGATGCTGGGCATGCCGCCCTTTCGCTGAGCGGCTGTCGGCGGCCGCCGCCGTGGCGGCGCTCAGCCGGCCACGCGTTTTTTCGGCGTGAACTCGATGTGCAGCTCCTTGAGGCAGCGCAGGTAGAAGTTGGGCACGTGGCGCAGCTGGTTCTTGCCGGGGGCCAGGCGGAAGTCCTCGACGCGGTCGAGAAAGGCCATGAAGCCCCACCACATCTCGCGCCGCGCCAGCGGCGCTCCGAGGCAGTGGTGCACGCCGGAGCCAAAGCCCAGGTGGGTGGCCGCGTTCTTGCGTTCGAGGTCCAGGCGGTCCGGATCCGGGAAATGCGCTGGGTCGCGGTTGCCCGCCGCATAGCGCACGTTGATCACCGAGCCTTTGGGAATGGTCACGCCGTGCAAGCTGACATCGCGCGTGGTCAGGCGCTGCAGGCCTTGCACCGGCCCCTCCAGACGGATCACTTCTTCAATGAAGGTGCGCAAATAGCGCTCGGGGTCGGACTTGAGCAACGCATAGCAGTCCGGGTTCTGCGCCAGCAGCATGATGCCGGCCGACAAGGCGTTGGTGGTCGTCTCCGAGCCGCCCACAAAGGTGTCGGCCGTCATTTCGGCATGCAGCTCGTTGTCATTGAGTTTGCGGCCCCACTCGGGAATCTCGCGGTTGACCAGCTCGGACAACAGGGTGTCGTCGGGCTCGCGGCGCAGTTTCTCGAAGATCGGCTGGAAGTAGTGCTGCTGCTCGATCTCCATCTCGGCCGACCAGATCGCCTCCGCGTCGGTCTGCATCAGACCCAGGCGCTTGACCCAGGCGTCGGTCCAGGCCTTGATGCGCCAGATGTCCTTTTCAGGCGCGCCCATCTGCTTGCCGATGATGATCAGCGGCATCGGCACCGCGAACTGGCGCACCCAGTCGCAATGCCCGTCGTTGATGAAGGCGTCCACCAGCTGGTAGGACAGGTCCCGCACATAGGGGTCCATCAGCTTGATGCGGCTGGCGCGGAAAGTGTGGTCGAACAGCGCCCGCATCTGCTTGTGTTCGGGGTTGTCGCGGCCGGACAGCGTCGGCGCCGGCAGCCAGCCCTTGTCGCGAAAGAGCTGGGCGATCATCTGCACGCGCGAGGGCGGGATGTGGTCCGGTCCGCGCGGACGCAAATTCGAGAACGTGGCCGGATCCTTGAGCACCTCCCGCAGGTCCTCGTAGCGGGTCAGCACATAAAAGCCGGTGAGCTTGTCGCGGTAGACCGGCGCCTCTTCACGCAGCGTCTTGTAGGCCGGGTAGGGGCACTCCTGGATCTCGACGTTCATCAGGTCCACGTCGTCCACGTTGTGCGGCACCACGGGGCATTCCATGCGGTTGATCACGGTCATTGCAGGCCTCTCTTTTTGGGGGCAGCAAGTATGCTAACGCGTGCGCTGCGGCCGTTCAATGCCGAGGCCGGCGCAGCGCGGCTTCGCTGTCGCGCGCAGCTCAGTCACGGCCCTCGGCCGGGCCTGCGCGCGCCTGGCTGGAGTCTTGCCACCAGCGCCCGAGCCGCTGCAGCAACTCCGGCATGCGCAAGCACAGCAGCGCCAGCATCAGCAGGTTGGCCAGGCCCAGCGCCAGAAACAGCTCTGGGATGTCCAGGCCGGCGGCCAGCAGCGCACCGGCCAGCAGCGAGCTGGCCACCATGAAGAGCGCATTGAGGATGTTGTTGGCCGCCACCAGGCGGGCGCGGTGCGTGACCGGGCTGCGCACTTGCATCAGCGCATACAGCGGCACGCTGAAGAGTCCCGCGCTGGCGCTGAGCAGGCCCAGGTCGGCCAGGATGCGCCAGTGCGCGGGCTGGGCCAGGAAGGTCCAGGCGTCCAGCGGCTCGGAGGCCGGCAGCGCGCGGCAGGCCCAGTACAGGTCCAGCGTGAACAGCGTCATGCCCAGCGCGCCCAGGGGCACCAGGCCGATTTCCACCCGCCCCCGGCTCAGGCGCTCGCACAGCAGCGAGCCGGCGGCAATGCCCAGCGAGAACACCACCAGCAGCAGCGAGGCCACGCTCTCCCGCCCATGCAGCACGTCCTTGGCAAACACTGGGAACTGGCTGAGAAAAACCGCGCCAAAGAACCACAGCCAGCTGATGCCCAGCAGCGTGCTGAAGATCACCGCGTCCTCGCGGGCTAGGCGAAGATTGCGGGCGGTTTCGCTCACGGGGTTCCAGTTGATCTTCAGGCCCGTGTCGGTGGCGGGCAGCGCGGGGACGAACTGAACGCTCAGACGGCCCAGCAGCGCCAGCAGCAGGCAGCCCACGGCCACTGCAACCGGCCCCACCCCAGGCAGGGCGATCAAGAGGCCGCCGGCCAGGTTGCCCGCCAGAATGGCCACAAAGGTGCCAGACTCCACCAGCGCATTGCCGCCGGTGAGTTCGCGTTCGTCGAGAACCTGCGGCAACAGGGCGTACTTCAGCGGTCCGAATACCGTGGAATGCAGGCCCATGAGGAAGGTGCAAGCCAGCAGCAGCCCTGCCTGCAGGTCAGGCTGCGGCAGCAGGAAGCCGACCGCAGCCACGGCCATGATGGCCAGCTCCAGGTTCTTGACCGCCCGCATCATGCGGCTTTTTTCCAGCGTGTCGGCCAGTTGGCCGCTGGTGGCCGAGAACAGCACAAAGGGCAGGATGAACACCGCGCCGATGACCAAGCCCGCCAGCGCCGGCGGCAGCCAGGCCAGCTGCAGCTGGTAGGTGACCATCACCGTGAAGGCGAACTTGAACAGGTTGTCGTTGGCCGCGCCGGCGAACTGCGTCCAGAAAAACGGCGCAAAGCGGCGCTGGCGCAGCAGCGCAAATTGCTGGGGCGGGGTGGGGCTCATGGGCGGCGACTTGATGGGCGCATGGAGTACCAGCTTAGCCCAGGTTCACCCCGTTTGGCCGACCCGCCTTTTTTATGTCTCGCCCCCTTTCGGCCCCCAGAAAACCACCCAGGTG
>CANHGF010000079.1 GCA_947460065.1 Comamonadaceae bacterium | reverse complement strand
CCATTGCCCGCTATGTCGCCGAGCGTTTGGCGAGCGCGCTGGGTCAGCAGATCGTGGTCGACAACAAGCCTGGTGCCGCCGGCATGTTGGGCGCCGAGATTGTCAAGACCGCGCCCGCCGACGGCTACACGCTGCTTTTGGGCGCGATCGACACCATCACCGCGCCCTTGGTCAGTCGGCGCAAGCCCTTCGATGGCGTGGCCGACTTTGCCGCCATTACCCAGCTGACCGCTTCGCACAACGTGCTGGTGGTTGGCCCTTCCTTCACCGGCAAGACGCTGGCCGATCTGGTGGCCCAGGCCAAGGCCAATCCGGGCCGTATCGACTATGCCTCCTCCGGTGTGGGCAGCATGCAGCATCTGGCCGGCGAAATGCTGGCCCGCATGAGCGGCGTACAGCTCAACCATGTGCCCTACAAGGGGGGCCCGCCAGCCTTCACCGATCTGGTCGGCGGCCGCATCCCGGCCATGATCTCGGGCATGCAAGGCGCCATTCCCCAGATCAAGGCCGAGAAGGTCCGTGCTCTGGCGGTGACCGGCAAGCGCCGCTCGCCGGCGCTGCCCGATGTGCCGACCGTCAGCGAGGCCCTGGGTCTGCGCGACTATGAGGCGCTCAATTGGCAGTCGCTGCTGTTCCCGCCGGGCACGCCCAAGCCGGTGGTTGACCGGGTGGCCGGCGAGGTGATCAAGATCCTGGCCCAGCCCGAAGTGCGCGAGCGCTTGTTCCAAATGGGCTATGAGCCCATAGGCAATCGGCCCGAGCAGTTTGCGGCGTCCGCAGCCGAAGACCAAAAGCGCTGGAGCGCCGTCATCGCGGCTGCCAACATCAGCTCGGATTAATTTTTCTTCAGGAGCTCCCATGCCCATCACCCGCGGCAACCCACCCGGCATGAAGAATGTGCGCGCGACGGTCTACAACCACTATGTCCGCGTCGACCATCCCAAGAGCATGATCTTTGTCTCGGGCCAGGTCTCGCGCGACAGCGATGGCCAGCAGGTCGGCCTCGGCAGCATGCTCGAGCAGACCCGCCAGTGCATACGCAATATTGAAAAATCGCTCACGGCCGCTGGTGGCAGCCTGGCCGACATTGTCTGGACCACCGTCTACACCACCGACATCCGCGAGTTTCGCCAGATCGTGGCGGCGCGCGAGGAGTTCTTCAAGGACCACCTGCCCACCAGCACCATGGTCGAGGTGGCGCATCTGGCCGACCCCGGTCTGATGGTCGAGATCCAGGTCATCGCCGCGCTCTGAGCCACTGCGCCTGCGTTTGGCTGCTGGGATGATGGGCGGCATCACCATTTTTAATGGGCCCGCCGTCGCGGCACGGCTTAACATCACATCCATCCATTGACGGGCGATTGGCGAGGGGGAGTTATGGTGGGCAAGCAAGGCAGACGGTATTTCATCGGCGCCGTTGGCGCGGGCTCTGTGCTCTGGGCCAGCGGCCTGCGCGCGCAGGAATGGCCGGCCAAGCCGGTCAAGATCATCGTGCCGTATGCGGCCGGCGGCGTGACCGACATGCTCACCCGGCTGGTGGCCACCCAGCTGGGCGTGACCATGAAGCAGCCCTTCCTGGTGGAAAACCTGCCCGGCGCCAGCGGCATCATCGGCACCGACCGGGTGGCCAAGGCCAGCCCCGACGGCTACACCCTGCTGGCCTCGGGCATGGCCTCGCTGGTGATCACGCCCAGTGCGGGCACCACGCCTTTCGACCCGATGCGCAGCTTCAGCCACATCGCCTTGTTGGGCGGGCCGCCGCTGGCGCTGGTGGTGCACCCGAGTGTGACGGCCAAGGACGTCAAGGACTTCATTGCGCAGGCCAATGCCAAGGCCGGCGGTCTCAGTTACGGCTCGCCCGGCGCGGGCACCCACAACCACTTGATGGGCGAGCTGTTTCGCACCCGCACCGGCGCGAACATGGTCCATGTGGCCTACCGCGGCGGCGGGCCGGCAGCGGCTGATCTGTTGGCCGGTCATATTCCGGCCGCCTTTCTGACCTTCAGCACCGTGGTCGAGCAGGTCAAGGCCGGTAAGCTGCGCCTGATCGCGGTTACCTCCAGTCAGCGCCTGCCTGGCTTTGCGGAGGTATCTACCTTTGCCGAGCAAGGCCATGGCTATCTGAGCACCCACAACTGGTGCGGCCTGTCGGCCCCGGCCGGTCTGGCGCCGGCGGTGGCCTCAAGGCTCAACGCCGAGGTGCAAAAAGCCATGCGCACGCCCGAGGTGCGTAAGGTGATGCAGCAGGAATTTGTCGAGTCCAACAGCCTAGACCCCGCCGCTTTCACCGACTACTTCAAGGAAGAGATTGCCCGCTGGGCGCCAGTGGTCAAGGCGGCCAACCTCAAGCTGGGCACCTGATCGGCACCTGATCGGCGCTTGAGGACGCACCCACTCAGGGCAGTTGCAGTCCCGGCCACTTCTCGCGCACCCGATCGCGCAACTCCCGGCTGGGCTCGACCACCTGCGGAAAGCGCGCCAGGTGCTCGAAGGGCTTGCAGGCATCGATCACTACCTTGGAGGCCAGCGGCGCTGCATGGGGGTAGGCGATTGACATCGGGTCGGTCTTGGAGCCCATGCCGCGGCGGATGATGTCAAAGTCCTCCGAGGGCTCGGTCCGGGTGGCCAGCGCCCACATCACCTCTGACAAATTGGCCGGGTCTATATCTTCGTCGACCACGATCGAATACTTGGACATATACGCACCGGCCCCGCACTGGCTCAGCAGATGCCCGGCCTGGCGGGCATGGCCGGCGTAACGTTGGCGGATGGACACCACATTCATCAGTCGCGCCCCGCCCACCTCATGGGCCCAGACGCCCTGCACCTCGGGCACGCCCGCCTGCACCAGGGCATTGAACAGGATGGCCGAGCGCATTACCGCCTTGGAGTAGGAGTAATCATTGGGCGGTTTGCCCGGTGGGCTGCCCATGATGATGGGCTGGTGGCGGTGGTAGATGCGCTCGATGCGCACCACCGGCGCCTGGCCCACGCCGCCAGCGTAGTAGCCCAGGAATTCGCCAAAAGGCCCTTCGGCGGCGGCTTCGCCCGGATGGCAAAAGCCTTCGAGAACGATCTCTGCGCCGCTGGGAAAGGGCAGGCCAGTCACCTCGCCGTGCACCACCGACACCGGCTGGCCGAGGATGGCGCCGATGTAGTTGAACTCCGAGACTTCAAAGGGCACCTCGATGCCCGAAATCAGGTAGTTGAGCGGGTCGGCCCCGAGCACGATGGCGACCGGAAAGGGCTTGCCCGCCTCGATGTATTTGGCGTGCTGGATGTGGCCATGCTTGCCCGGGATCATCATCAAGGTCACCCGGTCCGGGCCCACCACCTGCACCCGGTAGGTGCCGACGTTGATCCAGCCCGATTCCAAGTCGCGGGTGACAACCGAGCAGCCGGTGCCGATGAAGCGACCGCCGTCCTTTTCATTCCACAAGGGCGCAGGGAAGGCCTGCACATTGACCTGCTCGCCGCGCTGGATGTTCTCCAGCACCGGCCCCTGGCTGACCGTTACCGGCGCAAAGTCCTTGGCACCGGCCAGCCACTGCGCTGGCTTGCCGCGCAGCTTTTGCACCAGCGCCTGGTGCGAGCCTTCGGCGCCCAGGCGCAGTATGGACGACAGGCGCCGGGGGCTGCTGGTGCTGCAGCTCATCACCCGCCAGCCCTGGGGGTAGCCCGGGATCTCGTCAAACAGCAGGGCGCGTGAGCCGACGCGCTTGACATTGAGCTGGCTGATCGCGCCAATCTCCAGCTGCGCGTCTGCGCCCGATACGTCCTCGATCTCGCCGAGCTCGCGCATCTGTGCAAGCCAGGCGCGCAAGTCCAGCGGGTTACCTTCTGGTGCAGTGCTCATAGGGTTGGGCCGTGGTTGGCCTCGGTATCGGTGTATGCGCCCGGATCCCAGCGGTGCGCGGCGCCGCTGTCCAGGTTGAAAAGGTCGAGCACCCGAGCGACGCTGTGGTCGACCATCTGCTCCAGGCTTTGCGGCTTGGCATAAAAAGCCGGCACCGGTGGATAGACCACCGCGCCGGCTTCGGTGACGGCGGCCATGCTGCGCAGATGTCCCAGGTGCAGCGGCGTCTCGCGCACCATCAACACCAGCCGGCGCCGCTCCTTGAGCACCACATCAGCGGCGCGTGAAATCAGCGAGCCGGTCACGCCGCTGGCAATCTCCGACAGCGTGCGGATCGAGCAGGGTGCCACCACCATGCCCAGGGTGCGAAACGAGCCGCTGGCGATGCGCGAGCCAATGTCGGTGTTGTTGTAATTGACGTCGGCCAGCTCGCGCACCTGCGCCACCGTCAGGTCCGATTCATGGGTCAGCGTCAGCTGGGCCGATTTGCTCATCACCAGGTGTGACTGCACCCCCAGCTTGCGCAGCTGCATGAGCAGCCGCACGCCGTAGATCACACCCGAGGCGCCGCTGATGCCGACGATCAGCTGCGGCTGGGCGGGCTTCTTGCTGGCGCTGCTCATGCCAGACGCACGAAGCGCTCGGTATGGCGCTCGCCCTCAATGAAGCTGGCACTGCGCGGATCGGCCAGATGGGCGCTCACGGCCGCCTCCTGCGCGGCCGGCAGGTCGATGAAAGACTCCATCCAAGTGTGCAGCCCTTCCTTGGCCTCGGGCCTGCGGCTGAGCCGGCCTTCGATACCGCTGCTTTGATGCAGCTGGGCCAGCAGGGTCCGGGCTTGTGCCAGATAGGCCGACTCCTGGCTGGCTCGCACCCGGTAGTACACGAACAGGTCTAGCAGATCGGGCGCGACGCTTGCCACCATGCATAGCTCCTTAGATTTTCACTGCCCCGGGTTGTACCGCAGATCGCTATATTGCGCTGGCATTGGAGCCATCAGCAAATTTTAATTTACGATGCAGCACCCGCCTACCTACAGTGACTGCAGCTTCGCGCGGGCTTGAGCAGGCGGATGGGGTTGCCCAGCCCAACCGTTCAGGCGCACTGAAACCATGACACTATGAAACCCTACGCGCTCTCTCAGCCTTCGACCTTGCAGGAAGCCAGCGTGCAGATCGCTGTCGACGGCGCAGATGCCCTGCCCTTGGGCGGCGGTACCGCGCTGATGTTGATGATGAAGACCGGCGTGCTCGCGCCGGCCGCCCTGGTCAACCTGCGCCAGACCGAGCCGCAGTGGCGATGCATTGAGCGCCAGCCCGAGGGCGATTTGCACATTGGCGCGCTGGTCACGCTCTCGCAAATTGAGCATGAGCCGGTGGTGCGTCAGGCGGTGCCTGCGCTCGCGCAGACGATGAAGCGCCTGTCCAATGTGCGGGTGCGCAATGTCGCCACCGTGGGCGGAAACCTGGCCCATGCCGACCCGCACATGGATCTGCCGCCCCTGCTGTGCGCCCTGGGCGCCCATGTGTTGGCCATTAGCGGCCAGCAGCAGCGCCAGATCCCGGTGGAGGACTTGATCACCGGCTACTATGAAACATCGCTGGGGCGCGGTGAGCTGATCGCCAGTCTGGTGGTGCCGGCCCAGCAGCAGCGGCGTAGCTCCTATGTGAAGATCACCACCCGGGCGGCCGACGACTGGCCGACCATCGGCATCGGAATTTCGCTCGACATCGAATCCGGCGTGATTCGCAGCAGCCGTTTGTTTGTTGGCGCGGCCACCGACCGGCCCACCCGCTTGCAAGCGGCCGAGCAGATCCTGGCCGGCCGTCAGCCCAGCGAGACGTTGTTCCAGCAGGCGGGCGAGGCGGCCGCGGCTGGCCTGGTGCTGCGCGGCGACGAGCGCGGCTCGGCCAGTTACAAGAAACATCTGCTGCAGGTCCATCTGCGGCGCGCGCTGATGGCCCTGGCGGTCGATGGCGAAGGGGCAACCTGATGAGCGAGCCAGTGACGACCAGCTATGTAGGCCGCGACATACTGCGCCTGGAGGGCCGCGCCAAGGTCAGCGGGGCGGCCAGCTATATCTACAACCTGCGCCTGCCACAGATGCTGCATGCCAAGCTGCACCGCAGTTCGGTGGCCCACGGGCGCATCGTGCGCATCGACACCAGCGCCGCGCTGGCCTTGCCGGGCGTGCACGCGGTCATGACCGCGCAGGACCTGCTGGGCCTGATCCCCGACCCGTATTTCGGCCCCGCCTTTCATGACCAGCCCATCCTGGCCTTGGGCAAGGTACGCTACATCGGCGAGCCAGTGGCGGCGGTGCTGGCCTCGGACCCGCATGTGGCCGAAGAGGCGGCGGCGCTGATCGAGGTTCACTACGAGGAGCTGCCGGCGGTGTTTGACGAGGTTCAGGCCATGACTTCGGATGCGCTGGTGCACGAAGAACTGCGCCCGGCCGGCACCTTCCCCGACCTCAAGCACCTCAAGGGTCGGCGAGGTACCAATTTGGCGCTCGATTTCCGGCTGCGTCGCGGCGATGTGGACGAAGGCTTTGCGCAGGCCGACCATGTGTTTGAGCACCGCTTCAAGGTGCAGCCGGTCATGCATGTCCCGCTTGAGCCCATGGTCTCGCTGGCCGAGCCCGAGGGTGACGGTATCCTGATTCATTCGGCCACCCAGATGCCCTCCTTTGTGCGTCTGGAGATCGCCCGCCTGCTGGGCTGGAGCGAAAACCGGGTCAGGGTCAAGACCGCCCTGCTCGGCGGCGGCTTCGGTGCCAAGGTCTATATCAAGCTCGAAGCCCTGGCCACCGCGCTGGCCCTGCTGGTACGCCGTCCGGTGCGGGTGGCGCTGACCATGCAGGAGCAGTTTTTTCACATCACCAACCACGCCGCGACCTTGCGCATCAAGTCGGGAGTGACGAAAGATGGCCGGCTGCTGGCGCGCCAGTGCGAGGTTTGGTGGAACGGCGGTGCCTATGCCGACATCGGCCCACGCATTGCTCAAAAGTCGGGCTTTACCGCTGCCGGCCCCTATTTCATCGACCATGTGAGCATCGACTCGTATGCCATGTACACCCATCTGCCGCCGGCCGGTGCCATGCGCGGCTTTGGCGTGCCGCAGCTGGTGTGGGCTTACGAGAGCCACATGGACATGATCGCCCGCGCCCTGCAGATCGACCCGCTGGCCCTGCGTGAGCGAAACATCTTGCGCGAGGGCATGGAGCATGCCACCGGCACCGTCATGCGCGATACCGCCATCGATCAGGTGCTGACCGAGCTGCGCAAACGCATGGACTGGGACCAACCCTTGCAGCGCGGCCAGGCGGTGGTGCGGCGTGGCCGCGGTCTGGCCATAGGCGTCAAGGCCTCGATCTCGCCGACCACCTCGGTGGCCATGATCAACGTCTCGGCCGACGGCAGTGCCACGCTTTACTGCAATACCGTGGACATGGGCCAGGGCAGCAACACTGCCCTGTCGCAGGTAGCGGCGCAGGTGCTGGGTATCCCGATCGACAAATTGCGCATCGTCAGCCCGGACACCGCAGTGACGCCCTTTGACATGGGCACCCTGGGCTCGCGATCGACCTTTCACATGGGCCATGCGGTGCGGCTGGCGGCCGAGCATGCGCGCCAGCAGCTGAGCGCGCTGGCGCAGGAGCTGGGCCTGCCGACCGATACCGCGCTGCCCGATCTGTTTCGGCGCAAGTACGGCATGAGCGCTGGCAATGTGGTGGGCACCGGCACCTACACCTCGCCCTATGCGCCGGTCGATCCGAGCGATGGCACGTCGAAAAACATCACCCCCAATTGGATGATCGGTGGCACCGGCGTGGAAGTCGAGGTCGACACCGAGACCGGCCAGTTTGTGGTGACGCGCCTGGTCAGCGTGGCTGACGCCGGTCAGGTGATCAATCCCGGCATCGTGGCCACTCAGCTCTCGGGCGCGGCCATCATGGCCTTGGGCGGCACGCTCACCGAGGAAATGATTTATTCCGACGGGCAGCTGCGCAACGGCTCGCTGGCCTTCTACAAAATACCCGGCACCCACGACATCCCAGCGGTGATGGAAAACGCGGCCGTCGAATCGGCCCAGACCAACGGGCCTTTCGGCGCCAAAGGTGTGGGCGAGTCGGCCAGTTTTGCGGTGGCGCCGGCCATTGCCAATGCGATCGAGGATGCGGTCGGCGTGCGCCTGACCGAACTGCCGCTGACCGCCGAGGCGGTCTTGCGGGCCCTGCGTCAGGCCCAGGGCCTGGACCTTGCGAAAGATTGATATGGACGCCCAAGGCTCACTCATTAGCTTCACCCTCAACGGTCAGCCGGTGCGCACCCATGTGGCACCGCACCAGAGCCTGATTGAGGTTTTGCAGGGCCTCGGTTTGCAGGGCCCGCGCGAGAGCTGCGGGCAGGGCCTGTGCGGCTGCTGCACCGTCTCGGTCGACGGTAAGATGGTCTCGTCCTGCCTCTACATCGCGGCGCTGGCCGACGGAGCGCAGATCAAGACCGTCGAGGGGCTGGCCAGCGGCGAGCAACTCAGCGATGTGCAGCAAGCCTTTGTGGAATGCGGCGCATTCCAATGCGGCTTTTGCACCTCGGGCTTTGTGATGATGGCCACCGATTTGCTTGAGCGCTGCGCCAAGCCCAGCGAAGAGCAAATTCGCGACCACCTGAGTGGCAACCTGTGCCGCTGCGCCACCTATCCCGAAATCTTCAGGGCGGTCAAGCTGGTGGCCAGCAAGCGCGGCGCCCCCGGCGCCTGAGGCGCCGCCGCGCGCTGGCCGTCTGTTTCTTGG
>CANHGF010000078.1 GCA_947460065.1 Comamonadaceae bacterium | reverse complement strand
TCATGCCTTCGGCCTGACACAGCGCGCTCATGCGGCCGGCGGCGCGGCGGTCGAGCAGGGACAGGGACACTTGGTTGGTGGCGATGGGCGCGCCCTGCCTGCGCAGCAGGCGCAGGTGGTCGGTGTCAAAGTTGGTCACGCCCAGGTGCCGGATCTGGCCTTGCTCTTGCAGACGCATCAGCTGCTCGATGCCGTCGATATAGCCCGGATGGGTGTAGTCCCACCAATGGAACTGCAGCAGGTCCAGGCGCTCTACCCCGAGGCGGCTGCGCCGCTCGTCGATGCCGGCCTGCACCCGTTCGGCGCTCATCACCTGCGGCTCTGGGCACCATTTCGTGAAGGCCTGGGCGGGCCGCTGGCCGCGCCAGTCCCGCAGAAAACGGCCGGTGATCAGCTCGGCGCTGCCGTAGTGATCGGCCATGTCGAAAGCATCCAGGCCTGCGCGTGCATAGTCGGCCAGATCCTGGGCGGCGCGCTCGAGCGGCAGCGGCTGCCCGCTGCGCTCCATATCGGCCACCTGCCACAGGCCGGTGATCAGACGCGGCACCTGCAGGCCGGGTGCCAGTTCGATGCGATCGGGTTGCAGGGCAGGAGAGGTCATACGCGGGGGCTCAGAGGATGGAGGGGGCCTTCGCAGGCCGGCGTTGAGGATCTATTTTGCGCTCAGCCCTGGTGCAGGCCTTCGGCCGCATCGCGGGCCAGGTCCTCGGCTGCGCGGGCGGCGGGATCACCATAGCCGCCGCCGCCAGGCAGTTGCAGCAGCAAGCTGCAGCCGGCCGGCACCTCGTGCACGCCCTTGTCCAGAATCACCGTGCCATCGCTGATGCGGCAGGCGCCGACCTGGCCGTCGCCGCCGCCGTAGCGGCCGCGTGCAGGGAAGATGCGCCGGTCGAAGGTGGCTGCCGAGACGCGAAAGCTGCCACCATCGCGATGAACGATGTCGATCTGGCTGCCCAGTCCGCCGCGAAACTGCCCATCGCCGCCGCTGCCGGGCAGATACTCGCGGCGCTGAAACAGCAGCGGCGCACTGGCCTCGGTGACTTCCACAGGAATGCTGCCCACCCCGCTGGGAAAGGCGGTGCACGACAGCCCGTCCTTGCCCGGCCTGGCGCCCATGCCGCCTATGCCCAGGCTCATCGTCTGGTAAGACCCGCCAGCGCCTTCGCCCGACATCGCCAGCACCCAGATGCTGCCCGCCCCCTCGGCGCTGACCTGCGCGCCGCAGGGCTGCTGCAGGCAGCCGAACATCAGGTCGGGCAACATCTGACCGATGACATGGCGCGCCGTCACCGGTGCCGGTGGCTGCGGGTCCACGATGGAGCCGGACTCGGCCCGCACCTCGATGGCCGACAGCGAGCCGGCGTTGTTGGGAATATCCGGCGCGATCACGCACTTGATGCCGTAGACCGAATAGGCGTCGGTGTAGCACTTGGGCGAATTGATGCCCGAGCGCGACACCGCCGAGGAGCCGGCATAGTCCACGCACATCTGGGAGCCGGTGATGCTCAGCGTGGCCACCAGATCCACCGGCTCGCCGTTACCATCGATGCGCATGGTGTGGCGCCACTGGCCGTCGGGCAGCGCCGCGATGGCCTGGCGCATGGCCCGCGCTGAAGTCTCGATGATGTAGTCCGACAGGGCCTGCAGGTCGGACAGTTCAAACTCCTGCATCAGCGACTGCAAGCGCTGTGTGGCCGCCTTGTTGCACGATACCAGCGACATCAGGTCGCCGCGGGTCTGCAGCGGCTCGCGCACATTGCGCTCGAGCAAAGCCAGCAAAGTCTGGTTGGGCCGGCCCGCGTCGAACAGCTTGAGGTGGGGCACCCACAGCCCTTCTTCATAGACCGACAGCGCCTCGGCGGTAAAGCCGCGACCGCCGATGTCGATCACATGGCAGGTCGATGCGATCAGCGCCACCGCGCGCCCTCGGTGGAAGACCGGTGAGACCACCACGAAGTCAAACAGGTGGCCGGTTCCCATCCAGGGGTCGTTGGTCACCAGCACATCGTCGCTGTGCAGCGTGTCCAGGGGGAAGCGCTCCAGGAAGTGGCCGACCGCCATGGCCATGGTGTTGACATGCCCGGGCGTGCCGGTGACCGCTTGCGCCACCATCAGTCCCTGCCGGTCGTAGACGCCCACCGACAAATCGCCGGCCTCGCGGGTGACCGCGCCAAAGGCCGTCTTGAGCAAGACCTGGGCGCCCTCTTCCACCACCGAGACCAGGCGGTTCCACATCACCTGGCGCTTGACGCGCAGGCTCTGCTCGCTGGCGTCTGCGACGATGGCGGTGTGGGCGGTCGTGGTCGAGGCATTCATACGCGCTTCATTCCTGGGGTTCAGGGTTGGGGGGCGAGGCCTGGCTTCGCAGCAGGTGCAGATGGCCCAGGCCATCAAGGCTGGCCCGCCAACCGGCGGGCACCAAAGTGGTGGTTTGCGCTTCCCTCACCAGCGCGGGCCCGGCGAGCCAGGCACCGGCGCTGAGCGCTTCGCGCTCGTAGATCGCATGCGCCTGCCACTGGCCCGAGTGCGGGTCAAACACCTCGCGCTGGCCCAGGGGCTGGGCCGCGGTGGCGGTGCAGGCGGCGGGTACGGCCGCAGGCGCTTGGCTGCCTTCGGCGCTGGCCGCCACCGTCCAGCTTAAAAACTCCAGCGCCACGCCCGGTATGCGCAGGCCGTATTGGCGCTCGTAGCGGCGCTCGAAGTCCTCGCGCAGGCCGGTCATGGCCTGCGCGTCCAAGGCGCCTGCGGGCAGCTCGATGCTCAATTCATGGCCCTGGCCGCGGTAGCGCACATCGACCCAGCGCATAACCAGCACGGCCGCAGCCGGCGCACCGGCGCGCACGATCGCCGAGGCCTGGCCCTGCAAGTCGTCGAGCAGACCATTGATGCGGCTGAACTCAAGCTTGCGCTCGTCCACATAGAGGCTGCGCACCAGCTCAAAGGCCAGGGGCGAGAGCAGGAAGCCGACCGCCGACCCCACACCGGCGTCCTTGGGGATGACCACCTGATGGATGTCAAGGCGCCGCGCCATCGAGGCTGCGTGCAGCGGAGCAGCGCCGCCGAAGGCGATCAGGGTGCACTGCGCGGTGGTCTGGCCCCGCTCGATGGCGTGAACCCGGGCGGCATTGGCCATGTTCTCTTCAACGATCTCGATCATGCCGCTGGCCGCCCATGCCACGTCGAGCGACTGTGGCCGGGCCAGGGCCTCGTCGACGCAGGCGCGCGCTGCGTCCTCGTCGAGCGGCATGCGGCCACCTGCAAAATGCTGCGCATCAAGCCGCGCCAGCAGCAGCTGGGCGTCGGTCACCGTGGGGTGCTGGCCACCGCGGCCGTAGCAGACCGGTCCGGGCAGGGCGCCAGCGCTGTCCGGACCCATGGTGATGCGACCCAGCCGGTCGAGCCTGCCGATGGAGCCGCCGCCGGCGCCGATTTCAACCATCTCGGTCACCGGTATGCGCACCGGCCAGCCGCTGCCCTTGAGGTTCTTCCAGGCCCGCGCCACCTCGAAGCGGCGCGACTGCTCGGCCCGGCCGTCGGTGATGAAGCAGATCTTGGCGGTGGTGCCGCCCATGTCAAAGGACAGCGCATGCGCCAGCCCCAAGCTGCGCGCCAGCCAAGCCGACAAGCTGGCGCCACCGGCCGGACCGGATTCGACCAGCCGGATCGGAAAGCGGCAGGCCGTCTCCAACGTGGTCAGGCCACCCCCGGATGTCACCAGAAACAGCGGGCAGTTGATCCCCAGGGCCTGCAGCCTTTGCTGCAGCGCCTGTAGGTAGCGCGACATCAGCGGCTGCACATAGGCATTGGCCACAGTGGTGGCAAAACGCTCGAACTCACGGATCTCGGGGCAAACCTCGCTGGACAGGCACACCGTGGCCTGCGGCCAGCGCTGGCGCACCCGCTCGGCCACCGCCTGCTCATGGGCCGGGTTGGCATACGCATGAAGCAGGCCGATGGCCAGCGCCTGCACGCCCTGCTCACGCAATACATCGATCGCGCGGTCGACATCGTCCATCGACAAGGGCTCATGCTCGAGCCCGTCGGCCCGCATGCGGCCGCGCACACCGATGCGGCTGTGGCGCGGCACCAGCGGCTGCGGCTTTTCCAGGTCGAGGTCGTAGTGGTCAAAGCGCTTTTCGTCGCCCATGGCCAGCACGTCGCGAAAGCCTTCGTTGGTGATCAGGCCGGTGGGCGCGCCTTTGCGCTCGATCAGCGCATTGGTGGCCAAGGTGGTGCCGTGGACCAGCAGGTCGAGTTCGCGCGGCTCTGCGCCGACGGCGGCGAGCACCTGCAAGATGCCCTCGATCATGGCCTGCTCGGGAGCGGCCGGCGTAGTCAGCAGCTTGGCGGTGGCGCTTTGCTCACCGCGGCGCAGCACGATGTCGGTGAAGGTTCCGCCGATGTCAACGGCAATGCGCAAGGGCGGGGCTGAGGGCATAAAGGGCAAGGCAGTGTTACAGCAAGGTAGGGCAGGTTTGTGCCACAAGACGGACGGCCACCGCCCTCATAGGGCTAGCGTAGCCAGTGCCGGGGCGGCAGCGCTGTCAATCGATTTACATCCTGAGGAAAACCCCCGGGCGGTCTCCAGGGGCCGGGCTTTATGCCTCGCCCAGGCCGCCGGCTTCACGCTCGAGCTGCTCTGGGCGCAACACGATCAGATGGCGCTGCTGGCGCGCGATCACGCCCTGGCGCTCCAGCCTGGAGAACACATAAGCCACGCTGACCCGCGACAGCCCGCAGATGTTGCCCATCTCTTGCTGGGTAAAGCTGATGCCGATGCGCCGGCCTTGCGGGACCGGGCTGCCATAGGCGTAGAGCAGGCCCAGCAAGTGATGGCAGATGCGCCGGCCGGCGCTGTTGTGGGCCTGCAGCTCGAGCTGCTGCAGCAGCACGCACAGGCGCCGGCTGTTGAGCTCGCGGTGCTGCTGGGTCAACAGCGGCTGCTCGGACAGGGCCGCTACAAAGCGCGGCATATCGACCACCCGCAAACGCGCCTCGCTGGAGGCCAGCGCGCTGACGGTGTAGCGGTCGCTGTGGGGCCAGCCGCAGTCGCCCACCAGACCATGGCTGCCCAAAATCATCAAGTGACGCTCGCGGCCGTCGAGCGAGAAGGAGGACAGGCGCACCCGGCCTTCCTCGATCACATACACCGCCTGCGTCAACTGGCCCTGGTGAAACAACACCTGGTCTTTTTTCAGGGTCACCGTGCGCGTGCCCTCGGTCATCGCCCCCCAAGCGTAGTTCAGGTCAGCCAGCCAAGCTGAGACAAAGGGGGAGGCCGTGGGGTGGCTGCGCGGATCGAGAGGCGTTGCGGCGTAGGCTGAAGGCATGGACAAACAACAGAACTCAGGCGGCCGTCTGGTTGAGGTTGTATTTCATGATCCGGCCATGGCGGCCCTGGCGGTCACGCTCGAGGTCGTAAACATCGCCGGCCAGCGCTTGGGTGCGCCCGAGCACCGAGGCCAGCGCGTCATGATCGCGCTGATCGAGCTGCAGCGAAAACACCTCCAGCATCTGCGGCAGATGCGAGGCATAACGCGCACCGACAATGGCCGCGGCCACCTGCGGCTGCTCCAACACCCAGCGGGTGGCCACGCTGGACAGGGCCACGCCATGGCGCTCGGCAACCTGCGCCAGGGCCCGCAGCAAATCCTGAAACAGCGGCCAGCCGCCAAAGTCGTCAATGACCAGCTTGTATTTGATCAGCGAGCGGTTGCTCAAGCTCTCCAGCGCCGGCTCGCTCTGGTCCAGCCAGGCCGAGGTCAAAAAGCCGCCGGCCAGCGTACCGTAACACAGCAGCTGCATGCCCGACTGCGCGCACAGTGCCGCCATCGGACCGCTGGGACGGCGATCCAGCAGGGAGTACTGCACCTGCATGCTTGCCAGCGGTATGCCGGCGTCGAGCATGCGCGCGGTCTGCTCGGTGTTGAAATTGGTAGCGCCGATCAGACGCAGACTGCCTTCGCGCTGCAGCGTCAGCAGGTGGCGCGCGGCATCGACCATGCCGCCAGCCGCATAGTCCCACCAGTGAAACTGAACCAGATCCAGCCGCTTGGCATGCAGGCGCTGCAGCGAGCGTTGGTGAACCCCACGGACATAGGCCTCATCGACCTGATGCAGCAGGGCCAGATCCGGCACGAACTTGGTGTGAACCTGCAGCGAAGGATCGCGCAGGCGGTACTGCCCGATGAGCTCTTCCACGCCGGTGTAGATGTCGGCGCAGTCAAAGGTGTTGAGACCGGCTTGCGCGAACAAGGCCATGTCGTTGACAGCACGCTCGGCCAGCACCTGGCCGTGGTCACCAGCGAGCTGCCAGCCGCCGCGAATCAGGCGCGGGATCTGGTAGTCGGCTGACAGCTTGCCATGGGTCACGGCGGCGGCACTCATGAGGGCTCCTTGTTCAAAGGCACGGCGGTGGTCTGGCTGTGCGAAAAGCGCCGCTTTTGCAGGCGGGTGATGCGAAAACGGGTGGGGCAATGGGGGTCAGGGCAGGCGATCTCGCTATCGGTACTCATCCAGTCATGCGGGTCGGTCGCGCGCTGCTTGGCCGCCAGCAGCGGCAAGACAGCCGCCAGTGAATACATGGAAAACCCCTGCCCCGGCGGAAAGTGCAACATCTCGCCGCGCACCTCGAAATGATCGCCCAAATGAGCGCCGCAATAAATGGCTTGATCGGCCGGCCCGACGACCTCCACGCGCAAATCAAAAATCTCAAAGCTGTCGTCATCCATAGGCTGTCTCCATCGCCGTTGCGGGCTCGCATGGCAAGCGCATCTGGCTTATTGTGGAGCATCCCGGTGGAGCTGGGCTGCGGGGTCGACACCGAGCCAGATCAAAGGCTTGATCGCGCCGAGGGCGGCGCTCCTACAAAATCAGCCGGCGCTCGTGCAAGAGGGTGTGGGAGCCGCACCCTCGCGGCGATGGGGCTTTTGATCGGGCGGTCGCCGCGGTCCGCCCGCCGGCCTTCACAGCTCGTCGATCGGCGTACTCACAGGGGCTGCCGCACGCGGAGCATCGGCCAGTGAAAAGCGATCGAGGGTGCGGGTGTAGAAGCTCGCACCGAAGCGGGCAATGGGGCTGTATTCGCGCAGATTGACGCGCCAGGCTTGGGTGTCGATCAGGCCATCTCTAGCAGCCAGCCATTTGATGCGGCCGATGAAGACGTAGCGGCTTTCGGTTTCGAGCTTTTCGTGCAGCACGCATTCAAAAGCCACCGGCGATTCGGCGATGCGCGGCGGGGCCACGCAGTGCGCAGGTACCGGCGTCAGGCCCACCTTGCTCAGCTCGCTCACATCTGAGGGGAAGGCCTCGCCACAGTCGTGCATCTTCTGCGCCATCGGCTCGTCAGACATGTGCACCACAAATTCGCCGTTGTGCAAGATGTTGGCGGCGGTGTCCTTGAGCTTGCCATCGGCCAATCGGTTGATGCTGATCATCAAGATGGGCGGGTCTTCGCCGACCATGTTGAACATGGAAAACGGCGCGGCATTGGCTACGCCGTTGGCGCCCAAAGTGGTGACCAGCGCAATCGGCCTGGGCACGATCAGGCTGGCCATGAGTTTGTAGCGAGGGTAGCTGGCCAGTTGTTCGAAATCGACTTCGGTCATGTCCGGGTCCGTAGGCTATGCGGCCGTTAAGGAGGCTCTGCAAATGAATCGGGCCACCGCAAGGTGGCCCGACGCAGCAGCAAGGGCACGCAGGGTTTAAGCGATCACCTCGACCTTGGCCTTCTTGGCCACCGCCGTCCAGGTGGAGATTTGCGAGCGGATGAGTTTGACGAATTCGTCGCCGACCACCGGGGTCCTGCGCGGCAGCGTCTGCAGCTCTTCCAGGCGGCCCATGATATCGGGCTTGCTCATGATCTCGGGAATCAGTGCCGTCAGCCTTTGCACGATGGGCGCCGGCATGTTCTTGGGACCGGACAGGCCCAGCCACTGCGAGCCGGTCAGCGAGGGGAAGCCCACCTCGGCAAAGGTCGGGATGTTGGGGAAGGCGGGCAAGCGGGCTGGCGTGGAAATGGCCAGCGCGCGCAGCGTGCCGCCCTTGAGCTGGGCGGTGTTGGTGGTGATCGGGTCAAACAGGCTGTCGATCTGGCCGCCCATCAGGTCTTGCATGGCCGGTGCGCTGCCTTGGTAGGGCACATGGTCGTGCTCGGGCGCAGGGCCTTCGATCTTGAGCATCTCGCCGTAGAGGTGGTTGGCCGAGCCTATGCCCGAAGAGCCATAGCGGATGGGGCGCGTCTTGGCGGCGGCCATGTACTGGGCCATGGTCTGGAAGGGCGACTGCGCCCGCACCAGCAGCAGCATGGGCGCCTCCACCAGCATGCCCATGTGGGTGAAGTCACCCACCGGGTCAAAGGGCATGGTGCTGCGGGTGGCGGTGGCGTAGATGTGCACAGAGGCGTGGCTGACCAGCAGGGTGTGGCCATCGGCCGGCTGCTTGGAGGCCAGGTCGGTGCCAACCAGACCGCCGGCGCCCGGCTTGTTATCGACCACCACGGTCTGGCCCAGTGCCTGCGACAGGTGAGGCGCCATCAAGCGGGCGACGGTATCGACCAGGCCACCCGGGGGGTATTGCACCATCAGGCGAATCGGGCGGTTGGGCCAGGAAGCACTTTGCGCATGGACCCAGGGGGCGGCGAGGGCGGCTGTGCCAGCGGCCAACAGTTGACGACGTTGCATATTGACTCCAGTTGATAGCTTGTAAAAATTGGGAGGGACCTCAAGCCGCTTTGACTCGGGCCGACAATCTCAGCACAAACAATGCCAAGCCCCATCAGGATGCCTGACCGCTCAAGAGGCTCAGACCATGCCCATGATGCACCATATTGGGGCTTTCCGCCAAATCCACGCTCTAAACCGGTGCATTTGAGTC
>CANHGF010000077.1 GCA_947460065.1 Comamonadaceae bacterium | reverse complement strand
AGTGCCTGGCGGTCGAGCTTCCAGAGGTCACAAAGCCGCTCGGCGGCCTCACCCTGCGAGGTCAGGGCAAAACGCTCATTGAGCCGCCAGCCAAAGGGCTTGCCATGCACGTCCCGGTTGCCGCCCATCGGCACCCGGGTCATGCTTTCGGCGCCGCCGGCGATCACCACATCGGCCTGACCCGCAGCAATTGAGCCGATCGCCACATGTACCGCCGCCTCGGAGGAGCCGCACTTGCGGTCCACCGTCATGCCCGGGATGGTCTCTGGCCAGCCGGCCGACAGCAGCGCCGTGCGGGCGATGTTGCCGCACTGCTCGCCCACCTGCGAGACGCAGCCGAACACCACATCATCGACCTGCTGGGGCTGCAGGCCGGCCCGTTCGAGCAGTGCGCCCAGCACGACCGCGCCCAGATGGTCGGCCCGCACATCCTTGAGGCCACCCTTGTAACGCCCGATGGGCGTGCGCGCCGCTTCCAGGATGACGATGTCGTCGCTCACCATGGCTTGACTCCCGAGCCGGGTATGCGCTGGCCCTTGTCATCGTATTCATAGATTCCCCGGCCGGTCTTGCGGCCGTGACGCCCTGACTTGACGAGTTTGATGATCAGCGGGCAGGGCCTGAATTTCTCGCCCAGGGTTTGGTGCAGGTACTGCAGCACGGACAGACGGGTGTCCCAGCCGGTCAGGTCCCCCAGTTCGAGCGGGCCCATCGGATGGTTGAAAGCCATGCGCAGCGAGGTATCGATGTCCTCGGCGCTGGCCACGCCCTCGGCCAGCATATACATGGCCTCATTGCCCAGCAGGGCCGAGATGCGGCTGGTGGTAAAGCCGGGCGCCTCATTGACCTCGATCGAGGTCTTGCCGATCGCGCTCGACCACTGGCGGGCCTTGGCCACGGTCTGCGAGTTGGTCTCCAGGCCACGCACGATTTCCACCAGCTTCATCTTGTGAACTGGATTGAAGAAATGCATGCCGATCACGCGGCCCGGCAGGCGGGCCACGCTGGCGATTTCGGTGATGCTCAGCGCCGAGGTATTGGTCGCAATCACCGTGTCATCGCCAAAGCGGCTTTCCGCCTCGCGCACGATGGTCTGCTTGATATCCATCTTCTCGGTGGCGGTCTCGATGACCAGGCCGGCATATTCAGGCGCAGCATCGAGGCTGCTTGAGTTGTGCAGGCGGGCGAGGGCGGCGCTGGCATCGTCCTGGCTGCTCTTGCCCAGACGCACGCCGTCGGCCAGGATTTTCTCGATGGTCTGCCGCGCCCGCGCCAGGGCCTGGGCTTGGGTGTCGACCAGGGTCACGGTGTGGCCGGTAGCGGCAAAGGCATGGGCGATGCCCGTGCCCATCAGGCCAGCGCCCACCACGACGACGGTTTTTTCGGGGTTCATGCGGTCTCCTCCTTCATCGGCCTTTAAATCGGGGCGGCCGTTTTTCCTTGAATGCCAGCGCAGCTTCGGCCCGGTCCTCGGTAGCCATCAGCAGCGAAAAAAGGGACTTTTCGAGCGTCAGGCCGGCTTGCAGATCCAGCTCCATGCCTGACTTGGCCGCCTCTTTGGCGTAGGCGGTGGCGGTAGGCGGGCGGGCCGCGATACGCTCTGCCAGCGTGCGCGCTTGCACCAAGAGGCTGTCGCGGTCCTCGCAAAGCCGGCTGACCAGGCCCATCGCATGGGCCTGCGTTGCATCGATGCGGTCACCGCTGAGCATCAGGTCCAGGGCACGGCCCAGCCCGATCACCCGGGGCAGGCGCTGCGTCCCACCGCCGCCGGGAATCAGCCCAAGCCCCGTCTCGGGCAGGCTGAAGACCGCATCTTTGGCGGCCACCCGGATGTCGCAGGCCAGCGCCAGCTCCAGCCCGCCGCCGAGGCAATAGCCATGGATGGCGGCAATCACTGGCTTCGAAATATGCGCCACCCTGTCGATCCAGGCGTTATCGCGCAGTCGGCGACGTTCCTGCACCGAGCTGCCGATCACCCGCTGCTCCTTGATATCGGCGCCGACGCAAAAGCCACGCTCGCCTGCGCCGCACAGCATGATGGCCGCACAGCGATCATCCTTGTCCAGGCCTTCCAAAAGCTCAGGCAGGCGATGCCGCACCTCCTCGTTGAAGGCGTTGCCGACCTCCGGTCGGTTCAGGGTGATCACAGCGACCTGACCATGCAGGTCCATCAATACCGTTGGGGCTGGGGTGCTCATGCTCGGTCTCTGCGGGGTTCTCAGGCGCGCGTGCGGTCGCGGGTACGCGGCCCCACGCCCTGCTCGCGCAACTGCTTCTTGCGCACCTTTTCGGTGGGCGTGCGTGGCAGTTCAGCGATGGCTTCCAGGTAGCGCGGCACCATGAAAGCAGGCATGCGGGCCTCGCACCAGGCCCAGACCTGTTCATAGTCCAGCTCGACGCCGTCGCGGGGCACGAGGAAGGCCATGACCTCATCCTCGCCGGCCTGTTGGTCCGCCGGTACACCGATCACCGCGCAGTCGGCCACGCTAGCATGGCTGCGCAGCACCGCCTCGACCTCGAAGGAAGAGATGTTTTCGCCGCGGCGGCGCAGGGCATCCTTGACCCTGTCGACAAAGTAGTACCAGCCCTGCGCATCACGCCTGAGGGCATCGCCGGTGTGGAACCACAGGTCGCGCCTTGACTCGATGGTCTTGTCTGGCATGCCCAGGTATTCGGTGGAAATGATGCCCGGATGCTTGTGGCGCACCAACAATTCGCCAACCTGGCCCTCAGGCACGGGCTCGCCCGTGTCCGGGTCGGCCAGTCGGACCTCAAACCATTGGTCTACGAGGACCCCACTGGCGCCCGGCGGCCGCGGCGCACCCGGCGGGGTCATGAAAACATTGGAAATCTCGGTCTGGCCAAAACCATCGACGAATTGCGCCACGCCAAAGCGCTCGGTGAAGGGCCCGGCCAGGTCGACCGACAAGGGCGCGGCATAGATGCATCGCAGCTTGTGCGCACGGTCATCAGGCGAGGGCGTTTGGGCGCTGATGAAGGCCATGGTTGCGCCCAAGAGGTTGGTCACCGTCGCGCCGCTGCGGCGGGCACGTCCGGCCCAGTCCGAAGCGCTAAAGCGCGGATAGAGCACACAATGCGCGCCTGCGATCAGGCAGGGGTAGACGGTGAGGAACTGCGCATTACCGTGAAACAGCGGAAACCCTGTCATATAGACATCGTCCGGGCCCAACTGCATCAGTTGCACATCTTCTTCCGCGAAGAAGTAAAACTGCGAATGGGGCATCACCACGCCCTTGGAGGGTCCCGTGGTGCCCGAGGTCAGCAATACGGCTGCCGGATCGCTGGTGCTGACGAAGACACCCGGGTTGTGGTCCTGCGGCGCGTACAGATCGGACAACCGGTGCAGGCGCATCCTCTTGAAAGGCGGCGCCTGCGGTGCCGGCTCGCTCTCGGGCTCGTCGACCAGGATCAGGTCGGTGATCGCAATCTCGTCTTCAATGTCACGCAGCCGTTCGGCCAGACTGGCGGTGGTCACCAGGATGCGCGCCTGCGACAGTGCCAGCGGGTGGGCCAGAAAGCTGCCCTTGTAGGCATCGCTGATGGCCACCTCGACCGCGCCCAATTTGTTGAGCGCGAACCAGACGAAGATGAATTCGGGGCAATTGGGCAGCAGGATGCACACACGCTCGTGCTGGCGCACCCCGAAAGCGGCCAAGCCATGGGCCAGGCGGTTGACCCGCTCATTGGTCTCACTGAATGTCCACGTCGGCCCGGCGTCGGTCCATGAAAGAAAGGGGCGCTTGGGATACACCCTGGCCTGCTGCTCCAACACCTGAGGAAGGGTCCAGCGCTCGCGCGGGAAGTGCGGCTCGAAAGTCGGAAAAGTTAGCATCTAATCTAGCGTGTTGGGAGGAGATTGACTCACAATCGACCATGCGCTTGATCCATGATAGCGTATCTTTTATAAATTAAGTCTAAGAGAAATATATTGAGGGAGGACTCATGAAGTCAAAGAAAGCGGTTTCTGCCGCCTCGGCCGCCGATGAGAGGCCCGCAGCTCTCCATGCGTCGCCCGCCCGGGGGCGCTTGAAGAGCGGCGACACGCGCAAGCTCACCCAGTGTGAGATTGTTCGCAGCGCGATCGAACGGGACATCTTTACAGGTCGCCTGCCGCCCGACTCTCCCTTGGACGAAGATCTGATTGCCAAGCGGTTTTCGGTCTCCCGCACGCCGGTGCGTGAGGCCCTTTTGCAGCTCATTGAGGCTGGCCTGGTCGAAAAACCGTCCCGCCAGCGGGCGGTGGTGGCTCCCCTGGATCTGCGTCGGCTGATCCAGTCTTTCGAGACACTTTCTGAATTGGAAGCCACCTGCGCCCGCATTGCCGCGCGCCGCATCACCGAAGCTGAACAGCGCAATCTGATGGAAATCCAGCGCCTGTCCGAGGCCGCCCTGGCCAAGAGCGACCAGGATGAATTTGGTCGCCAGGGCGCCCGTTTTCACCTGGCCCTGTGGCGGGCTGCACACAACGATGTGTTGTTCGACATCACCCGCAACCTCGCGGTGCGCATGAACCCCTACCGCATGTTCCAGTTGCGGGCCCAGGGGCGACCCGAGGCCAATAACGACGACCATCGGCAAATCCTGGAGCTGCTGTCAGCCGGCAAGGCCGACGAGGTCTACACGCTGATGCGCGGCCATGTGACAGTGCAGGGCGACGTGCTGGCCGAGTACATCTCCAGCGGCCCCCGACCGGTGCTGTACATCGACTACGCGTAATCCGGGTTGACTTATCGGCCAATATACCTGTACCGTATGGGCAATATAAAAATTCGGTCACTAACCATCATCGGGAGACAAGCATCATGACCATTTTTCGTCGCAATCTGTACAGCCTGGCCCTCTTTTCCGCTCTGGGATTGGCCACTCAGGCCTCCCTTGCCGCCGACCGCAAGATCGTGATTTTGCAAGCCATGACCGGCGTGGCCGCCTTTGTGGGCGTGCCGGCCGCCGAGGGCATGAAGTTCGCGGCCGACGAGCTCAATGCCAAGAATTTCCTGGGCGGTGACCGCATCGTCTATGAGGTGGCTGACAGCGCCTCGACGCGGGCCCAGGCCATGGCCGCCGTCACCCGCTATGCGGCCGACCCGAATGTGCTGTTCATCTTGGGGCCAACGACCGCTGTGGAGGCCATCCCCTCGGCCGGCGTGGCCAATGATGCCAAGATTGGCATGAAGGCCATGACCAATGCGGTGGGCTTGCTCAATGCGGGCCCTTGGGGCTTCATCTCGGCCCAGCCGCCGTCAATTACCATGCCGCAGCTGGGGGATTACGCCATGGATGTGGCCAAGGTCAAGGCCTGCGCCACCATCCGCTTTTCCGACAACGAGGCCTATGTCGATCTGGAGCGGATCTTTGTCGAGCACACCCAAAAGCGGGGCATGAAGATCGTGGACCGCTCCGGCATCAAGCAGGCGGACTCTGATTTCTCCACCATTGCCACCCGCATCGTGGCGGCCAAGCCCGACTGCGTGATGCTGTTTACCCTTGGGCCGAGCGCGGCCAACCTGGCCATACAGCTCAAGCAGGCCGGCCTGCCTTCGAGCGTCAAGCTGATCGGCCAGACCGGCCTGTCTTCGCCGCAGCTGATCTCGATCGGCGGTGCGGCGGTTGAGGGCCTGATCTTCAACTCTGACTGGACCCCAGGCGGCAATACACCGGCATCGCAAGCCTTTGCGGCCGCCTACAGGGCCAAAACCGGCAAGGACGCCGACAACTGGGCCGCCCTGGGCTACAGCTATATGACGGTGGTGGCGCATGCCGTCAAGGCCGCCGGCCCCAACCCGACGCGCGAGCGCATCCGCGATGCCCTGACCAAAACCAAGGACGTACCGGTGGTGGTCGGCATGGGTAAATACAGCTACATCGACCGCATCCCCAATTACGGCTCTAGCTTCCTGATGGTCAAGGACGGCAAGTTCACCGTCGCCCCGCAGTAAAACTGTCTGTCTGAGCGCCTGCGGCTGCGGCCGCAGGACGCAAGAAAGGGTAGCGCAAGCCGATGATCGCTCAGCAATTGCTCAACGGGTTGGTCCTGGGGGGGGTCTATGCGCTGTTCGCGCTGGGCTTCACCTTGATTTTCGGGATCCACCGCATCATGAACATGGCCCATGGTGCGGTGTTCATGACGGGCGCCTTCATCGGCCTTTACACCGTACGCGCCGGCATGCCGCTGTGGGTGGCGCTGCCGGTGGCCATGGTCGGTGCGGGACTGGTCTCCATCCTGATCGAGATGATCGCCTTCAAGCCGCTGCGCAAGCTGGCCTTGGCCGACGCCGAGTTGGCCTCGATCATTTCGAGCATCGGTGCCGGGCTGATCGTGCTGAGCATCGGTCAGTATGTTTCCAAGACCGAGACCATGCGTTTTCCCTTCGGCACGGTATCGGTGCAGGCCATGGAGGTGCTGGGCCTGCGCGTGACCATGCTGCAATTGCTGATGCTGGCCGTGGCCGTCCTGGGTGTGGGGCTGCTGGCTTTTTACCTGTACCGCACTGCACAGGGCCGCCAGATCCGCGCGGTGGCCGGTAATTACCGCGCTGCACAGCTGCTGGGAGTCAATCCCGACGCGATCTTCTATCAGACCTTCTTTCTCTCGGGGGCGCTGGCTGGGGCGGCGGGCGTCATGGTTGGCCTGGCCTTCAATGCGGTTCAGTTCCTCATGGGCGAGCCCTTCTTGCTCAAGGCCTTTGTGGCCATCATCATCGGCGGCTTGGGCAGCGTGCCCGGCGCGCTGATCGGCGGCCTGGTGCTGGGCCTGCTGCAGTCCTTGTCGGCCGCCTACTTGCCCTCGCTGCTGGTCGATGCGGTGATCTTCATGCTCCTGTTTGTGATTCTGATGATTCGTCCGGACGGCCTGTTTGCGCAGGCTGTGCTGGAGTCTCCTACCAAGCGCGTGTAAGCGCCGGGCCGATCTGCCATGATGGAACTGTTTGCGCCCCACCTTCCGCTGCTGGACCTGATTTTCATCGGTACCGGCTACGCCCTGAGCCAGGCCATCGTCTTTAGGGCCGGCACATTTTCCGTGGCCAGCTCCGGCTTTGCCGCCCTGGGCGCCTATTGCGCCGCCATCCTGACGGTCAAGCAGGGGGTGCATCCGGCCGCAGCCGTGGCCATGGGCACCATGCTCGGCCTTTTGGCCGGTTTGCTGCTGGCCATGCCTCTGGCTCGTCTGCGCGGGGTCTATCAGGCCATTGCCTCCCTGGCCTTCGTCGAAGTGATCGTGGCCCTGATCCTTTACTTTGAGGATCTGACGGGTGGCCCACTGGGCTTTCACAACATTCCTCGCATGGTCACGCCTTGGATGCTGTTTGCGGCCATGGTGCTGACGATGGCCTTGCTGATCATCCTCGGCCGAGGGGGCATAGGCCGAGCCTTTGACGCCATGCGCCAGGACCCGGCGGTGGCCGCCTCCCTGGGCGTCAACCCTACCCGCTACCATGTGCTGTCCTTTGCCCTGTCAGGTGCGATTGCCGGCTTGTTCGGGGGCCTGGATGCGCTGCGTAATTTCAGCCTCACGGCCGAGCAATTTGGCTTCAGCATCCTGATCGCGACCTTGTCGGCGGTGGTGCTGGGTGGCCGTCGCACTGTCTTCGGTCCCCTGGTCGGGGTGGCCATTTTGGTGTTGCTGCCGGAGATCTTCCGCCCGCTGGCACAGTACAGGCAGGCGGTCTATGGCCTGCTGCTGGTGCTCGTGATGGCTTATCTGCCTTTCGGGGTTTTTGACACGCTCTTGATGAGTCTGCGCCGTCGGCGCCTGGCGCGTCAGGGCATGCTCTCGCGAAAGGCCTCATCCTCATGAGCACGCTGGTCCTCAAGGGCGTGAGCAAGCGCTTTGGTGGCTTGCAAGCGGTCTCCCCCTTCGATATGGAGATTACCCACGGCAAGATCACCGGACTGATCGGGCCGAACGGCGCTGGCAAGACCACGGTGGTCAACCTGATCACTGGCGTGTACAAGCTCAGCAGCGGCAGCATCCACTTTGGTGACATCGACCTGAGCCAGGCGCCGCGCCATGAGGTGGCGCGTGCCGGCTTGGCGCGCACCTTCCAGACCATTCGGCTGCTGCCCGACGCTACCGTGCTGGCCAACATCATGATTGGCATGTACAGGCTGCAGACGACTTCGCTGTTGGCTCAGATGTTCGGCTTGCCCTCTTCGCGCGCAGAAACGCGGCAATTTCGTGATGAGGCTTATGTCCTGCTCGAGCGCTTCGGGATGACGCGCTACGCCGACTATCCGGCCGGCCACTTGTCGTATGGCGACCAGCGTCGGGTGGAGATGATGCGCGCTCTCGCGCTCAAGCCGCAGGTGCTGCTGCTCGACGAGCCGGTGGCCGGGATCAATGATGTGGAGGCTGCCAAGCTTGGCGAGATCTTCCGCAGCCTGGCCACAGAAGGGCAAGGACTGGCGGTATTCCTGATCGAGCACAACATGCGCTTTGTCACCGAGTTGTGCGACTACGTCTATGTGCTCGACAGCGGCCAGCTGATCGCCCAGGGCAGTGCCGATCAGGTGATCAATGACCCGGTGGTGATCAAAGCTTATCTGGGGGACTCCGACGATGCTTGAGGTCAGCGACCTGCATGCCGGCTATGGTGGCAACGAAGTGCTGCACGGGGTCACGCTCAAGGTCTCCGAGGGCGATATGGTGGCCATCATCGGACCCAACGGCGCAGGCAAATCGACCCTGCTCAATTGCATCAGCGGGCTGGTGGGCGCCAGCAGCGGCAGCATTGAGCTTGAGGGCCGCCGTATTCAGGGCCAGGCGGCTTTTCGCACATCAAGGGCTGGCCTGCTGCAGGTCCCCGAAGGACGCCAGATCCTGGGTGACCTGACGGTGCTGGAGAACCTGCAGCTGGGT
>CANHGF010000076.1 GCA_947460065.1 Comamonadaceae bacterium | reverse complement strand
CGAATTTCAGGAATGCCCGAATCAATTACAAAATAGTAATTCTTTTTGGTGGTTTCAGATCATATGAAAATAATACAACTTGATGGTTATGGCAAAAATATAATCAGTGCTATTTAGCTATAAAAAGAGATTTCCATGTAAATGTTTATTGCATTACTATTTGAATATCGCATTTAATATTTAAATATAAAATTTATTTTAGAAATTATTAATTAGGTCTAAGATGACAAATATAAATGCGGTACTGTTTTTGTTAGTTTTATAGCACTCATTTAATTTTCGGGCGCTTGGGAGCTCACTACCCTCAGGCCTAGGCGCAGCTCAGGCAATAGATCGTTTTCGATTGGGTGTCTCATGGGCGCAACAATTTAGAGTTGTTGTAGCCGATGTCGCCTGCGAGCCTGCTGACAGGCGTCGCTGCCGGGCTCGAGTTCCCGGCAAGGATTGGGGCGCCATTCGTAGATGCCGCAGGCGACGCGCTGGCCAATGGTTCCAGTCAGGGCGGCGCAGCGAACCGGCAGGTGGTCGGTGCCGCGCATGCGGCAGCTGGCACTGTTGACTTCAACGCTCAGTCCGTCTGGGACGCTCCCCCCCTGCGAGAGCAACTCACGGACAGAAAAGTCCACTCGAAAACTGGCGCAGCAGGCGCCGCATGCGGTGCACGGGTCGTCGGCCATGCGGTATGCGTCCGATTCAGTGTTTAGGCTCAGTGAAGCCGGGGTGCGCTGAGCCGCAGTCCTTTACGCAAGGCGTCCCAGCAAGAGAAATTCCATCAGCGCCTTTTGCACATGAAGGCGGTTCTCGGCCTCGTCCCAGACCACCGACTGCGGGCCGTCGATGACCTCGGCCTCCACCTCTTCACCCCGGTGGGCCGGCAGACAGTGCATGAAGAGCGCGTCGCTCTTGGCTGCGCGCATCATGTCGGTGTCCACGCACCAATCGGCAAAGGCTTTTTTGCGGGCCTCGTTTTCGGCTTCGTAACCCATGCTGGTCCAAACGTCGGTGGTCACCAGGTCGGCGCCTCGGCAGGCTTGCATCGGGTCTTCAAAGACTTTGTAGCTTTCACTCGACCGTATGCCGGCCACCGCCTGGTCAACCTCGTAGCCGCTGGGCGTGCTCAGGTGGACCTTGAAGCCCAGCAGCTCGGCAGCCTGCAGCCAGGTGTTGGCCATGTTGTTGCCATCGCCCACCCAGGCCACCACCTTGCCGGCGATCGAGCCGCGGTGCTCGATGAAGGTAAAGATGTCGGCCAGGATCTGACAGGGGTGAAATTCATTGGTCAGGCCGTTGATCACCGGCACGCGCGAGTGCGCGGCAAAGCGCTCGATCTTGGTCTGCTCGTAGGTGCGGATCATCACCAGGTCCACCATGCGGCTGATGACCTTGGCGCTGTCTTCGATGGGCTCGGAGCGGCCGAGCTGGCTGTCGCCGGTGGTCAGGTGCACCACCGAGCCGCCTAGCTGATACATCCCGGCTTCAAAGCTCACCCGGGTGCGGGTGGAGGCCTTCTCGAAAATCATGGCCAGGGTGCGGTCGACCAGGGGTTGGTGCTTGTCGTAGGCCTTGAATTTGCGTTTGATGAGCGCGGCGCGCTCGAACAGGTAGGCGTATTCGGCGGCGCTGAAGTCGCTAAATTGCAGGTAATGCCGTACCGGGGGCAGGGTAGGGCTCATGCCGCGCCTTTTTCGCTCAGCAGTTGCTTGACCAGCGGAGCGAGGATGGCCACCACTTCGTCGGCTTCGGCGGTGCTCATGATTAGCGGCGGCACCAGGCGGATCACAGTATCTGCGGTCACGCTGATCAACAGGCCCGCCTCGGCGGCGCGGCTCATCAACTCGCTGCAAGGCACGCTCAGCTCAACGCCGATCATCAAGCCTTTGCCACGGATGTCTTTGAGGCCCTTGAGCGGGCCCAGCTCGCGCTTGAGCGCGGCGCTCAGATGCTCGCCGACTTGGCTGGCCCGGGCCAGCAGGCCCTCTTCTTCCATGATGCGGATGGTCTCGACCCCCGCGCGCATGGCCAGCGGGTTGCCACCGAAGGTGGAGCCATGGTTGCCCGCCACAAAAATGTTCGCGGCCTTGGGGCCAGCCACCACCGCGCCCACCGGTACGCCCGAGCCCAGGCCCTTGGCCAGGGGCATGACGTCGGGCACGATGCCGGCCCACTGGTGGGCAAACCATTTGCCTGTGCGGCCCATACCGCACTGCACCTCGTCGATCATCAGCAGCCAGTCGCGCTGGTCGCACAGCTTGCGCACCTGCTGCAGGTAGCTGGCGTCCATGGGGTTGACGCCGCCTTCGCCCTGAATCGCCTCAAAAAACACCGCCACCACATTGGGGTTGTTTTTGGTGGCCTGCTCGAGCGCAGCCATGTCGTTGATGGGCACGCGGATGAAGCCCTCGACCAGGGGCCCGAAGCCGGCTTGCACCTTGGCATTGCCGGTGGCGCTCAGCGTGGCGATGCTGCGGCCGTGGAAGGCCTTTTCGTAAACCACCACCTCGGGCTTGGCAATGCCCTTGTTGTGGCCGAACTTGCGCGCCAGTTTGAGCGCAGCCTCATTGGCCTCCAGGCCGGTAGAGCAGAAAAACACATTGCTCATGCCCGACAGCTCGGCCAGCTTGGCGGCGAGTTGCTCCTGCAAGGGGATGTGGTAGTAATTGGAGGTGTGGATGAGCTTGCCCACCTGGTCGCACAGGGCGCTGACCAGACGCGGGTGGCCATGGCCCAGGGTGTTGACCGCAATGCCGCCGAGGGCGTCGAGATAGCACTTGCCCTGCTCATCCCAGACTCGGCACCCCTGCCCGTGCGACAGCGCGATCGGCAGGCGCCCGTAGGTGGGCATGACATGGGGCGAAGAGGGCGGCTTGGCGGCGGCAGCGTTCATGGGATGGCTCGGCAAAAACGACTCAGCAGAAACAAAAGAGCCGGCGATCGCTGCAGATCTGCGCTCACCGGCCCAGGGGCTCAGGCAAAGTTCCTGAAGGGACTGCATTTTAGGGTCTGGCGCCCGCATCGCAAGCGCTGTATCTGATGCCCAAACGACGCCGCGTCGAGCTCGGCGTCAACGCTTTCGTAAGATAGAATTTTTCACTCTGCCAAGCCGGCTTGGCTGGGCGATTTCACCGCTTGCCCCACGCCCTCATGCCCGCTCCGAGCGTCCAAGAACTTCTCATTCAGGGTTTGACCGCCGACGGTAAGGTGTTTCGGCCCAGCGATTGGGCCGACCGGCTGGCTGGCGTGATGAGCCAGTTCCGCCCTGGTGGCGCGCAGCCGGGCAGTCATCTGAGCTATTCCCCCTGGTGCGTGCCGACCGTCGTCGACAACATCAAGTGCGTGGTCGTTCACCCCGATCTGCGCGATGCCGAGCCCATGGCCTGGGACTTTGTGATGGGCTTTGCCCGCGACAACGAGCTGCAGGTCGTGCCGCTGAGTAGTTTGTCTGGCACGCGCCCATGAAAAAACCGCCCGAAGGCGGTTTTTTCATCTTTGCTGCAGCGCACCGCTTGAAAACGGCGGACGGCGCCAGGCCGTCCGGGCGAGGTCTTGCGACCTTCAGGCGGCCAGGGCGAGTGCCTTGACCTTGGCCGACAGGCGACTCTTGTCGCGCGCGGCCTTGTTCTTGTGGAAGATGCCCTTGTCGGCGACGCTGTCGACGATGCTCTGGGCTTTGGCGAAGAGTTCGCTGGCTTTGGTCTTGTCGCCGGCGGCGACAGCCTTTTCAACGTTCTTCACCGCAGTACGGTATTTGGAGCGCAGCGAGGTGTTCGCGGCGTTGATTTTGACGTCCTGACGGACGCGCTTGCGGCCCGACGCCAGGCGCGGGTTCTTCTTTTTGGGTTTGCCACCAGTGGCCATATAAGTTCCTTGAAGTGTTTAAGGATGATGCAGCAAAGCCCTCCATTATAGGCCAGCAGGGCGGCCGGGCCGCGATCAGGCGGCCTGAGCGCAGCAGGCAGGGGGCAGGCAAGCCGGCAGCGGCCCTCTACACTCGGGGCCGTGTCGCTGCTCAAGTCCGCCTCCATCGTCTCGCTGCTGACCCTGGCCTCGCGGGTGACCGGGCTGGCGCGCGAATTGTTCATGGCCGCCATGTTTGGTGCCAGCGCCATGACCGACGCCTTCAATGTGGCGTTTCGAATTCCCAATTTGCTGCGCCGCCTGTTTGCCGAAGGCGCCTTCAGTCAGGCTTTTGTTCCTGTGCTTGCTGCCACCCGTGCCCAAGAGGGAGAGGAAGCGACGCGGCTGTTGATCGATAAGGTGGCGGCCTTGCTGAGCCTGGCCCTGCTTTTGACCTGCGTGATCGGTGTGGCGGCCGCGCCGGTGCTGGTCTGGCTGATGGCCAGCGGCCTGCAGCAGTCGCCGCGTGGCTTTGAGGCGGCGGTATTCATGACCCGCTGGATGTTCCCCTACATCGGTTTCATGTCGCTGGTGGCCCTGTCGGCTGGCATCCTCAACACCTGGCGGCGCTTTGCGGTGCCGGCGGCCACTCCTGTGCTGCTTAACCTGGCCATGATCGCCGCCGCCTGGTGGGGCGCACCGGCCCTGCAGGCCCGTGGCATCGAGCCCATCTACGCCATGGCCGGCGGGGTGGTGGTCGGCGGGGTGCTGCAACTGGCGGTGCAGATTCCTGCGCTGCTGCGCCTGAACCTGCTGCCGCGCATCGATTGGCGCTGGCAGGCCTTGGGCCAGGCTTGGCGCGACAGCGGTACCCGGCGCATTGCCGGCCTGATGCTGCCGGCGCTGCTGGGCGTGAGCGTGGCGCAGATTTCGCTGTTGATCAACACGCAGATTGCCTCGCACCTGCAAAGCGGCAGTGTGAGCTGGCTCAGCTATGCCGACCGGTTGATGGAGTTCCCCACCGCCATGCTGGGCGTGGCCCTGGGCGTGGTGCTGATGCCGCAGCTGGCGGCCGCCCGCGCGGCCGATGACAGCGCCCGGTATTCAGCCATGCTCGATTGGGGGCTGCGCCTGGTGCTGGCCTTGGGCTTGCCGTGTGCCGTGGCTTTGTTGGTGTTTCCCAAGCCGTTGGTGGCAACGCTCTACCACTACGGCGCGTTTGCCGAGCGCGATGTGCTCATGACCACCCATGCGCTCATGGGCTATGGCTTTGGTTTGCTGGGCTTGGTGGCCATCAAGGTGCTGGCCCCGGGTTTTTATGCCAGCCAGGACATCCGCACGCCGGTCAAGATCGCGGTGGCGGTGCTCATCATCACCCAACTGCTCAATGTGATGCTGGTGCCCTGGTTCGCCCATGCCGGGCTGGCTTTGGCCATTGGCATCGGAGCGATGCTCAATGCCCTGTGGCTGTTGCTGGGCTTGCTGCGCCGTGGCAGCTTCAAGCCGCTGCCCGGCTGGCGCCGCTTTGTACTGCAGGTGCTGCTGGCCAGCACCGCGCTGGGGCTGTATCTGTACGCCTGCGCCTCGGGCTGGGACTGGCTGGCCCTGCGCAGCCAGCCGGTTTGGCGCATCGCTCTGATGGCGGCCGTGATTGCCGGCTCTGCCCTGATCTATCTGGGCTTGCTCAGAATGCTGGGGCTGCGTCCGCAGACCTTGCTCGGACGATGAGCCGGTCGGTACCCGCCCGCAGGCAGAATGTGAGACAGTGAAGTTATGGCCATGCAGTTCGACGTTCCAACGCCGCTTGCGTATTTCGCCAATCTGGTCGAAAGCGATGAGCAATTTCCGCTGCTGGAGGCGGCGGCTTGCCTGGCCCAGGACGAATACCCTGAGCTGGATGTGCAGCGGGTGCTGGGCGATGTCGACCAGCTCTTGGCGCGGCTGAAGCGGCGCCTACCGGCCGACGCTTCGGCCCTGCAGCGGCTGCGTTTGCTCAACCAGTTCTTTTTTCGCGAGTTGAGTTTCGGCGGCAACCTCAATGACTACTACGACCCCGACAACAGCTATCTCAATGCGGTGCTGCGCACCCGGCGGGGCATTCCCATTACGCTGGCGGTGATCTGGCTGGAGCTCGCACAGGGCTTGGGCCTGCATGCCCGGGGTGTGGCTTTCCCGGGGCATTTCATGGTCAAGGTGACGCTGCCCAAGGGCCAGGTGATTATCGACCCCTTCACCGGCCAATCGCTCAGTCGCGAGGAGCTGTCTGAAAGGCTGGAGCCTTACCGCCAAAGGAGCGGCTTGGTCGATGACTTCGAGGTGCCCATGGGCCTGTATCTGCAATCGGCGACGCCGCGCGAGATCATTGCCCGCATGTTGCGCAACCTCAAGGAGATCTACAAGGGCCAGTCCGACGCAGCGCGGCTGATCGCGGTGCTCGACCGCCTGTTGGTGCTGCAGCCGCAAGCCTGGAGCGAATACCGTGACCGGGGCTTGGCCTGGGCCGAGCAGGGCGAGGCCGCCCGCGCGCTCGGCGATCTGCAGGTGTACCTGGAGCATGCCGAAGACGCCTTTGACCTTGACGAGGTCAATCAACGCATTGAGCAACTGCGCCGGGCCTTGGGGTGAGCGGCCGCCCGCGCCGGGCCGGCGCCTGCGTCAAGGCCTGAGTCCGCCGGAACGCCGGGCTTTAGCGCACCTGAACTTGCGCGCCCTCGCCCTGTGGCGCGATGCGGCCAATCTCGTAGACCTGCTCGCCGGCCGCGCGCAGGGTCTGTGCAGTCGCTTGGGCCTGGGCCGGCTCGACCACCACCACCATGCCGATGCCGTTATTGAAGGTGCGGTTCATTTCCAGGTCGGCTATGCCGGCGGTTTTTTGCAACCAGGCAAACAACTCGCTTTGCGGCCAGCTGCCCTTGACCAGGTGCGCGGCCAGACCTTCGGGCAGCACGCGGGGAATGTTCTCCAGCAGGCCGCCGCCGGTGATGTGGGCCAGTGCCTTGATCGGATGCTGCGCCAAGGCTCCCAGCATACTTTTGACGTACAGCCGGGTGGGCTCCATCACCGCGCTCTTGAAGGGCTTGCCGTCGAGCGTGAGCGGAAGTTCAGCCCCCGCGCGCTCTATGCACTTGCGCACCAGCGAAAAACCGTTGGAATGCACGCCGCTGGAGGCCAGGCCCAGCACCACGTCACCGGCTTGCACGCTGCGGCCGGTGAGGATCTTGCTCTTTTCAACCGCGCCCACGCAAAAGCCGGCCAGGTCGTATTCGCCGGCCGGGTACATGCCGGGCATCTCGGCGGTCTCGCCGCCAATGAGCGCGCAGCCCGAGAGCTCGCAGCCGCGCGCAATGCCACCGACTACCGCAGCGGCGGTGTCCACATCGAGCTTGCCGCAGGCAAAGTAGTCCAGAAAGAACAGCGGTTCTGCGCCTTGCACCAGCACGTCGTTGACGCTCATGGCCACCAGGTCTATGCCCACGGTGTCGTGCATATTCCACTCGAAAGCCAGCTTGAGCTTGGTGCCCACGCCGTCGGTGCCGCTGACCAGCACCGGCTCCTTGTATTTTTTGGGGACTTCGAACAGGGCGCCGAAGCCGCCGATGCCGGGCAGCACGCCTTCGCGCATGGTTTTACGGGCCAGGGGTTTGATGCGCTCGACCAGGGCATCACCGGCATCGATATCGACGCCGGCATCCTTGTACGACAGGGGGGTGGTGCTCATGACGGGGTGGTCCGGTGGGGCAGGCGCCAGGGCCTGAGGGTGGGGGCTGGCTCAGGGAGGCGGGCCAGCCGATAGAATCGAGGCTTCATTTTAAGGGTTGACCCTTGGCTCTCCCGATGCAGCGCCTCTTGCGGCCGCCGGCGACCGACGTCTTACAGGCATGAAGCAGATCGCTTTGGACATAGGCCTGGCCTGCGTGCCCTCGTTTTCCAACTACTTGGCCGGCCCCAACGAACCCGCTCTGAGTCATCTTCAGTTGTGGGCGGGCAGCGCTTTGCGCTCGCCGGTGCCCACTTATTTGTGGGGCCCGACCGGCAGCGGCAAGTCGCACCTGCTGCGTGCCGCCGCACAGGCGCTGCGCGAGGGCGGCGCTCGCACAGGCTGGCTCGATGCCAGTGTGCTCGAGCCGCCGCCCTTTGATGAGACCTGGGTCGCTGTGTTCCTGGACGATTGCCACCTCTACACCGCTGTGCAGCAGCATGCCGCTTTCAACTGGTTTGTCCATGCGGTCAACGCGGCCGACGGCCATCCGCGCGGCGTGCTCGCTGCCGGAGCGCTGCCGCCGGCCGATCTGGCCCTGCGCGATGACCTGCGCTCGCGCCTGGGCTGGGGCCATGTGTTTGCCCTGCAGCCCCTGAGCGATGCGCAGCGGCGGGCGGTACTCAGGCGGCAGGCCGATGCGCGCGGTTTGCTGCTGAGCGACGAGGTCATGGGTTTCGTTCTCAAGCGTTTTGCGCGCGATCTCACCCACCTGGTGGCGCTGCTCGACCAGCTGGACCACTATTCCTTGCAGACCCAGCGGCCCATCACCATCGCGCTGGTCAAATCCATGCTGGAGGCCTCATGAGCAAGCCCCGTCTGGCCCTGTTCGATCTCGACCACACCCTGCTGCCGCTCGATTCGGACTATGAGTGGGGCGAGTTCACCATACGCCTGGGCTGGTGCGATGCCAGCGAGTTCAAGCGCCGCAATGCCGAGTACTTTGAACACTATCGCGCCGGCACGCTCGACATCCATGAGTACATCCGCTTTGCCACCGAGGCCATCCGAAGCCGCGGACCGCAGCAGGCGGCGCACGCGCATGCGCGCTTCATGGACGAGGTCATACGCCCGGCGCTGCGGCCGCAGGCGCTTGAACTGGTTGAGCGCCATCGGCAGGCCGGCGAGCAGTTGCTGATCGTCACCGCCACCAATGATTTTGTGACCGCGCCGATTGCCCAGGTTTTTGGCGTGGCCGAGCTGATTGCGGTGCAGCTCGAGCGCGATGCGCACGGCCAAGTGACCGGCGAGATCCTGGGCACGCCCTCGGCGCGCGAGGGCAAGGTGCAACGCATGAACGAATGGCTGGCTCAGCGCTCACTGGACTG
>CANHGF010000075.1 GCA_947460065.1 Comamonadaceae bacterium | reverse complement strand
TCATGGAGTCGGGCCTGCCCCTGTCCAGCCTGCCAGGCGAGCTGCTCAGCGCCAACGCCTATTTGGGCGCGGACAACATCGTGCAGGCCCTGGCGCAAGGCGCCGACATCGTGCTGACCGGGCGGGTGGCCGATTGCTCTTTGTTTCTGGCGCCCATGATCCATGAGTTTGGCTGGAGCCAGTCCGACTGGAACTTGCTGGGCCAAGGCCAGGTCTGCGCCGACATGGTCGAGTGCGGCGCCAATGTCTCGGGCGGCTTCTTTGCCGACCCGGGCTACAAGGAGGTGCCCGACCTGGGCAAGCTGGGCTACCCCTTCCTGGAGATGCGCGCCGACGGCCATGGCGTGGTGGCCAAGGTGGCCGGCACCGGCGGGGTGATCAACCGGGCGATCTGCACCGAGCAGATGCTCTACGAAATTCACGACCCGGCCAACTACATCACCCCGGATGTGGTGGTCGACTTCACCGAGGTGCGGCTGACCGAGCTCGGGCCGGACCGGGTGGGCATGAGCGGCGGCCGGGGACGGCCGCGGCCCGATCAGCTCAAGGTGTCGGTGGGCATCAAAGAAGGCTGGATAGGCGAAGCAGAAATCACCTACGCCGGCCTGGGCTGCCTGAACCGCGCGCGACTGGCCGAGCAGGTGGTGCGCGAGCGCCTGCGCATAGGCGGTGTGCAGCTCGACGAGTTGCAGGTGGACTACATCGGCATGAACTCGCTGCACGGCGCGGCCTCCCTGCCCACGCCCCATGAGCCCTATGAAGTTCGCCTGCGCTTTGCCGGTCGCGCCAAGGCCAGGCGCGACGCGGCCAAGCTCGCTGGCGAGGTCGAGACCCTGGTGGGCAAAGGCCCGGCCATGTCCTCGCTGCCACGCACGGCGGTGCGCGAGGTGCTGGCGATTTATTCGGTGCTGATTCCGCGCGCTGCGGTGCAGCCGCAGCTCTTGATGCTGGAGGTGGCATGACGCGGTTTTACCTGCGCGAAATCGCCCATGCCCGCGCCGGCGACAAAGGCGATGCCAGCAACATTGGCGTGATTGCCTACCTGCCGCAAGACTATTGCATCTTGCTCGAGCAGGTCACGGTCGAGGCGGTGCGCCGGCATTTCGGCGCGCTGGTCAAAGGCCGCATCACCCGCTATGAAATGCCGCATGTCGAGGCCCTGAACTTTGTGCTGGAAAACGCACTGGGTGGTGGCGTCACCCGCTCACTTTCACTGGACCCGCATGGCAAATCCTACGGCGCGCTGATCCTGACCCTGCCCGTGACGGTGGACGCGACCGTGGCCGAGCGCCTGATCGCGCAAGGCCGGCAGCCCTTGCCATGACAGCAGTCGACGCCCAGCGCATTCACCTGAGCGTTGATGCAGCGCGCGAGTTGGCCCGTGCGGCATTGCGCGCGCTGGGCTATGACACCCATCAGAGCGAGCTGTTGTGTGAGCACATGCTGGATGCGGCGCTGTGCGGCTATGAATACTCGGGCCTGCCCAAGATCTTGCAGATCGCGGCCAACCCCAAGCGCAAACAGCCCACCACGCCCATGCGCGATATCTATGCCACGCCGGTCTCAGCACTGATCGACGGTGGCAACCATTCGGGCATGCTGGCCATGCACCACGCCACCGATCGCGCGATTGCGATGGCGCTGGCTCATGGTTTTGCGCTGGTGGGCGTGACCAACAGCTGGATGAGCGGGCGCAGCGCCTACTATGTGGAGCGCATCGCAAGAAGCGAATTGATCGGCATCCACACCGTGGGCTCAGCCAGTCTGGTGGCCCCGCCCGGCGCGAGCCGGCCGGCTTATGGCACCAACCCGATGGCCTTTGGCTTTCCCAAGGAGGGCGATCCGCTGGTGATCGATGTCTCAACGGCGGCCTTTCCCGGCACCGAGCTTGATTTCTACCAACTGCTGGGTCTGCCGCTGCCGGCCGGGGTGGCACTTGATGCGCAAGGCCAGCCCACCACCGATCCGCAGGCCGCCAAGCAAGGCGCTTTGCTGCCCTTTGGCGGCCACAAGGGCTATGCCCTGGGCCTGGCCATGCAGGCGCTCGGGGTGCTGGCCGGCTCAGGGCTCAATGCAGCCAAGGACTATGGCTATCTGATCATCGCGATGCGGCCCGACCTGCTGCTGCCGCTGGCCGACTTCAAACGCGACCTGAGCGAGCAGCTGGCACGCATCAAGGCGGTGCCACGCCAAGAGGGGGTGACCGAGATCCGGCTGCCTTCTGAGAAGTCGTTCAACTCGCGCGAGCGCGCCATGCGCGAAGGCATCCGCATCGACCGGCTGGTACACACCCGACTGCTGGCGCTGGCTGCACACCAGACGGTCCAGCCCTGAGCCCCTCACCGGAGACACCCCCCATGCCCGACTTTGCCCGCGTCGACAGCCACGCCCATGTGTTTGACCCCGTCGCCTTTCCACTGCGCGATACCGGCGGGCATATGCCCGGTCCGGCCGAATGCGGCACCGCGCAGCAGTTCTTGACGGTGCTGGACGCACACCAGGTGTCGCACGGCCTGCTGGTCAATCCGCAGGCCGGCTATGCCACCGACAACCGCTGCATGCTCGATGCCATTGCCCGTTCACAAGGGCGGCTCAAGGGCGTGGCCCTGGTGGACCACGGCATCACCGATGCGCAGCTGGCCGAGCTCAAGGACGGCGGGGTGGTGGGCGCACGCTTTAATTTGCTGTTCGCCCATGCCACCTCCATCCGCGGGTACGAGGGCGAGGTCTTGCTCAGGAGGCTGCACGAGCTGGGCTGGTTCGCGCAAATTTACTACCGCGACGACAGCCTGCTCGAAGCGCTGCCGGTGCTGCAAAGCTCGGGCATTGCGCTGGTGATCGACCACTGCGGCGGCTTCGATCCCGACAAGGGATTGCAGCAAGCCGGCTTTCAGGCCTTGCTCCAACTCGGTCGCAAGGGACGGGCGGCCGTCAAGCTATCGGGCGCGTTTCGGCTGTCCAAACAACCCTGGCCCCACAGCGACCTGGACCCCTTCATTGCCGCGCTGCTCGAAGCCTTCACGCCCGAGCGCTGCGTCTGGGGCTCGGACTGGCCTTTTGTGCGCCATCCGGTGCGCACCGACTACGGCCCGCAGCAGCGCCTGCTCGAGCGTTGGGTGCCCGATGAGGACGCTCGCCGCAAGATCGAATGGGACACGCCGAGCCGGCTGTTTGGCTTTGCGCCGCTGCGCTAAAGCGCCGGCAAGCTTCAGGGTTTGGGGCTGGGCGCCGAGAACAGCTCGTCGTACTTGCGCTCGTAAGCGTGGTAGTCCAGAAACTCGTAGAGCTCGCTGCGCGGCTGCATCAGATCGAGCACGTTTTTCTGGGTGCCGTCGCGCAAGATCGCCTGGTAGACCTTGAGTGCGGCGGCAGACATCGCGCGCGCGGCCGACAGCGGGAACAAGGCCGCTGACACGCCCGCGCCCGCCAGTTCATCCAGGGTGAAGGCCGGCGTGAGCGAGAACTCGGTGATGTTGGCCAGCACCGCATGGGGCCGATCAATGGCGTCGACAAAGCGGCGGTATTGCCCAAGCTCGCTGCAGGCTTCGGCAAAGATCATGTCGGCGCCAGCCTCCACATAGCGGCAGGCTCGCTCAATGGCCGCATCAATCCCCTCCACCGCTATGGCGTCGGTGCGGGCAATGATGAAGAACTGATCGTCGGTGCGCGCATCCACCGAGGCCTTGATGCGGTCGACCATCTCGGCGGTCGACACGGTAGCCTTGCCCGGTCGGTGGCCACAGCGCTTGAGGGCCACCTGGTCTTCAATGTGCATGGCCGCGGCGCCGTCCTTGATCAGACCTTTGACCAGGCGCGCGATGGAAAACACGCCACCAAAGCCGGTGTCCACATCAACCAGCAGCGGCAGGCTGCTCGCATCGGTCAGGCGCCGCACCTCGGTGAGCACATCGCTCAAATTGGTGATCGCCAAATCCGGCAAGCCATGCGAATAGGTGGCCAGGCCGCCACCGGCGAGGTAGAGCGCCTTGTGACCCACACGCTCGGCCATCATGGCGCAATAGGGATTGATAGCGCCGACGATGGGCAGCGGCTGGTGGTCGGCCAAGGCCGCCCTGAACCTTGCGCCTGCCGAGTGGGAAATGGAAGTCACCGTGTTTTAACCTTTGAGCGAAAATTCGCCCGATCGATTCTATTCCTGTCGTGTCCACATCCCTGCCAGAACGTCTCACTCTCACAGCGCCGCAAGCCCACGGGTTAGCGGTGCGCGCACTGCTGCGCCACGGCTACAGCGCCGACGAGGCGCAGCCGGTAGCCGATCATGTGGTCGATGCCGCCCTGTGCGGCTATGAATATTCGGGCCTGCCCAAAATCCTCAATCTGATCGAGCACGCGCAGCTGCGCGGCGCGCACAAACAGCGGCGCTGCTTGCACGAAACCCCGGTATCGGCGCGGATCGACGGTGGCAACCAAAACGGCATGCTGGCCATGCACCATGCGAGCGAGATGGCACGGGCCAAGGCGAGCGAGCATGGCTTTGCGGTGATCGGCATTCACAACATCTGGATGAGCGGGCGCAGCGCGTTTTATGTCGAGCGGCTGGCCCAGGCTGGCTTGATCGGGCTGCACACCGTGGCCTCACGCCCGCAGGTGGCACCGCCAGGCGCGGCCCGACCGGCCATAGGCACCAACCCGATCGCTCTGGGTTTCCCGACGGAGGGCGACCCCTTGCTCATCGACATGGGCACCTCGGCCCTGATGTTCACCGACCTGATGTTTCGCAAGCGCACGGGCCAGGCCCTGCCCGAAGGGGTGGCCATCGATGCGCAGGGCCGGCCGACCACCGATGCAGCCAGCGCACTGCTCGGCGCGGTCTTGCCCTATGGCGGGCACAAGGGCTTCGCGTTGGCCGTGGCGATGGCAGCCCTCGGTGTGGCCGCCGGCTCGGGCGAGGACCCCGACCAGGCCGGCTACCTGCTCATGGCCATCCGGCCCGACCTGCTGCAACCGCTGGTGCAGTACCGGCACGAGCTGTCGCTGCTGATCGAGCGGATTCGGGCCACGCCGCGCCAGCCCGGTGTGGACGCAATCCGCATTCCCTCCGAGCGCGCCTTCGCCGAGCGCAGACGCCGGCGGCACAGTGGCATCGAACTCGACCGGCGGGTGGTCGATGCCTTGCTGGAGGCAGCCGGCGAGAGTGCCGCTGTTATTCGGGCTTGATACCGCTGTCGCGGATGACCTGCGCCCACACGCCGATCTGTTCGCGCACATAGGGGCCGAAACTCTCCGGCCCTATCGGCGATATCTCAAAGCCTATTGCGCTGAGCTTGTCCTGCACATCGCGCTGAGCCAGCGCCGCCACCGCTGCCTCGGCCACCTTGTTCATGGCCTCGCGAGGCGTGCCCGCCGGTGCAAACAGCCCATTCCAGGCAGAGATGTCATAGCCCTTGAGTACCTCGGCGATCACCGGAACATCGGGCATCAATGGGGTGCGGCGCGCCATGGTGGCGGCAATCACCCGCGCCTTGCCTGAACGCACATGCGGCATGGCGGTGGCAAAGTCGGCAATCAGCACCTGCACCTGACCGGCCACCAAGTCGAGCATGGCCTGCGGGCTGGACTTGTAGGGCACTTGCAAGATGTCAACGCCGCCTGAACGCTTGAAGGTTTCCATGCCCACCAAGGTGGCGCTGTTGGGCGTGGCGTAGGCGAGCTTGCCGGGGTTCTTCTTGGCATAGTCGATCAACTCTGGCACCGACTTGACCGGCACGCTCGGGTTGACCAGCAGCACAAAAGGCAGGAGGCCGAAGCGCACCACCGGAACCAGGTCTTTGACCGGGTCATAGGGCAGCGTCTTGTAGAGGCTGGGGTTGGCCGCATTGGCGCTGGCGCCGCCCATGAGAAAGGTCAGTCCATCGGGCGCGGACTTGGCCACCGCGTCGGCGGCGATGATGCCATTGGCGCCCGGCCGGTTGTCAACCACGATGCTTGCGCCGAGCTTGTCGCTCAGGGCCGGCAGCGCGATGCGCAACACATTGTCGGTGTAACTGCCAGCGGCAAAGGGCACGACGATGCGCACCGGCTTGGCCTGGGCCCACGCCGGACCATAGGCGGCTGCCAAGGCCGACGCTGCCGAGCCCAAAATGAGGCGGCGACGAGAAGAGAAAAAATTCGGATTCAAGGCGTGACGTGCTGAGGACATGAGAGAGGCACCTTTCACAGCCGATTGTAGGGAGCTTGCACAGCAGCCCTGGTCACGTCCGCCATTGAGCAGCGAGCCCCCCATGAAAAACGCCCGCACAAGGCGGGCGCTCGAGGGACCAAGGGCAAGCCTTATTCAGCCTTGCCGTCTGCAGCCTCGTCGCTGACTTCAGGGCGGTCAACCAGTTCGACCAGGGCCATGGGAGCGTTGTCGCCCACACGGAAACCCATCTTAAGGATACGGGTGTAGCCACCCGGGCGGGTCTTGTAACGCGGGCCCAGCTCAGCAAAGAGCTTGACCACCATATCGCGGTCGCGCAGACGGTCAAAGGCCAGACGCTTGTTGGCCAGGGTCGGCTCTTTGGCCAGGGTGATCATGGGCTCGACCACGCGGCGCAGTTCCTTGGCCTTGGGTACCGTGGTCTTGATGGCCTCGTGCTGAATCAGCGAGTTCATCATGTTGCGCAGCATGGCCAGCCGATGGCTGGTGGTGCGATTGAGTTTGCGAAGTCCGTGTCCGTGACGCATGTGCTTGTCCTTTCCGATTTTTTAATGCGGGCAGCCGTATCAGGTACTGCCCGTGCACAGCCTGCCTTCAGGCAGGCTTGAGTGTCAGCGCTTGTCCAAGCCGGCCGGGGGCCAGGCTTCCAGGCGCATGCCCAAGGTGAGCCCGCGCGAGGCCAGCACTTCCTTGATTTCATTGAGCGACTTGCGACCCAGATTGGGGGTCTTGAGCAGCTCGTTTTCGGTGCGCTGAATCAGGTCACCGATGTAATAGATGTTTTCGGCCTTCAAGCAGTTGGCCGAGCGCACGGTCAGCTCGAGCTCGTCGACCGGACGCAACAAGATCGGGTCAAACTGCTGCGAGCTGCGCTGCACCGGCGCGTCAAAGGCAGCCAGTTCATTGCCCTCGAGCTGCGCGAAGACAGCCAGTTGCTCCACCAGAATCTTGGCCGAAGAACGCACCGCATCTTCAGCGGTGACGGCGCCGTTGGTCTCGATCTCGAGCACCAGCTTGTCCAAGTCGGTGCGCTGCTCGACGCGGGCGCTCTCGACGGTGTAGCTGACGCGGCGGACCGGGGAGAACGATGCATCGAGAACGATACGGCCAATCGACTTGGTCGACTCGTCGCCGAACCGGCGCATGGAGCCGGGCACATAGCCGCGGCCGCTCTCAACCTTGATCTGCATGTCGATCTTGCCGCCCTGGGCAAGATTCATGATGACATGGTCGGGGTTGATGATCTCGACATCATGCGGTGTCTGGATATCGCCGGCAGTGACCGGGCCGTCACCTTCCTTGCGCAGACTGAGTGTGACTTCATCACGGTTGTGCAGCTTGAACACCACGCCCTTGAGATTGAGCAGGATGTTGACGACATCTTCCTGCACACCGTCGATCGAGGAGTACTCGTGCAGCACGCCGGCAATGGTGACCTCGGTGGCTGCGTGGCCGACCATGGACGAGAGCAGCACGCGACGCAGCGCATTGCCCAGGGTATGGCCATAGCCGCGCTCGAAAGGCTCGAGCGTGACTTTCGAGCGGTTGTGGCCCAACTGCTCGACGTTGATGGTTTTGGGTTTCAACAGATTGGTTTGCATGCAGTCTTCCTCTCAATACCCTCGGCTCGTTACACCGATAAGGCCGGGTGAAGCGCCCGGTGGGCAGAAAGCCGCCCTCCGGGAATGAAAATTTTCAGCGCGAGTACAACTCGACGATCAGCGACTCATTGACGTCGGCAGCAAACTCATCACGGTCCGGGCTCTTCTTGAAGGTGCCCTCGGCCTTGTCAATACTGACCTCAACCCAGCTAGGCATGCCCACTTGCTGAGCCAGTTGCAGCGCTTCGACAATGCGATTTTGCTTCTTGGACTTTTCGCGCACAGCCACTACGTCACCGGTCTTGACCATGTACGAGGGGATGTTGACGCTTTGGCCGTTGACGGTGATGGCTTTGTGCGAGACCAGCTGCCGAGCCTCAGCGCGGGTCGAGCCGAAGCCCATGCGGTAGACCACATTGTCCAGACGGCTTTCGAGCAGGGACAGCAGGTTGGCACCGGTATTGCCCTTGCGGCGATCGGCCTCTTCAAAGTAGCGGCGGAATTGACGCTCAAGCACGCCGTACATGCGCTTGACCTTCTGCTTTTCGCGCAGCTGCAGACCATAGTCCGAGGTGCGGGCGCCCGATGTACGGCCGTGCTGGCCAGGCTTGGAATCAAATTTGGCCTTGTCCCCGATGGCGCGGCGTGCGCTCTTGAGAAACAGGTCCGTGCCTTCGCGGCGTGAGAGTTTGGCCTTGGGGCCGAGATGACGTGCCACTTGAATAGTCCTTCAATCAACTGCTGCACCGCTGGGGTACAGGAGCCGCCAGGCGAAATGCCGGACGGCGGTGGGCTTGGTTAAAACAGAGCGGGCCGACCGCCGCTTACACGACAGTACAGCCCGTACCGGGATGGCTCAGATGCGGCGACGCTTTTGCGGGCGGCAGCCGTTGTGCGGGACCGGGGTCACATCGGAAATCGAGTTGATCCGGATACCGAGTGCGCCGAGCGCGCGCACCGAAGATTCGCGACCGGGGCCAGGGCCCTTGATCTCGACGTCAACATTCTTGATGCCCTGCTCGATCGCAGCGCGACCGGCGACTTCCGAAGCCACCTGAGCAGCAAACGGGGTCGACTTGCGAGAGCCCTTGAAACCCTGACCACCCGACGAGGCCCAGGACAAAGCGTTGCCCTGGCGGTCGGTGATGGTGATGATGGTGTTGTTGAAGGATGCGTGGATGTGGGCGATCCCGTCGGCCACATTCTTAC
>CANHGF010000074.1 GCA_947460065.1 Comamonadaceae bacterium | reverse complement strand
GCTTGGCCGCCTCGAGCGTGGCCAACATGCCGCGCGGCAGACTCAGCCGAACGCCGGCGCCGGCCGATGCCAGCGTGTGCCGGGCCGGCACTGCGCCGCCTGGCGCCGCCCATATGCGGCCTGTGTCGGCATAGCCAAAAAGCTGGGCGTTACGAGGCAAAAACTCGGGGTAGTGGCGCAGCTCGATGATCAGCGCAGCGCCTTTGTCGCCCGAAATCTCACCGTCGTCGAAGGCGCGGCCGTAGTGCGCGCCGCCCAGGGCCAGCTCCTCGCTGGCCAGCAGCGGGCGCTGGCTGTATTGGGCCGTCAGGCTGGCCCAGGCATGGGTGCGCGCACCCAGTTGTTGCAGGCGAGACAGGTCCAGCGTGAGCTTGGTGAAGTCGCTTCGGCCGTTGGCGCGGGTTGGGCGCGCGCCTTCGGCGGAGCCTGCCGCTTGCCCGGACAGGCCCTGATGCAGCATGCCGCGCGCGGTGGTGATGCCATCGTAGGCGTCGGCGCGGTCATAGCTCAGGCCGAGTCGGGCGATTTGCAGGCGGTCATGGGTGAAGGGCGTGCCACCCAGGTCGGTGCGCACATCGCGCCACTCCAACTGCACCACGCTGCGCAGGTTCTCTTCGCGCGAGCGTTTGAGGGGCTGGGCCCAGGTGCCCACCAGGCTGTTGACCTGGCTTTGAATATCCAGTGCTGCCAGCTCCAGCCCGGGCTGGGAGCGCGAGTTCGACAGGTTCAGGCCCAGCGTGCTGCCGCTGGGACTGACCATGGCGTCGTAGTTCACGCCGACCGAGGTGCTGCGTCCTGTGGGCAGTGAGCTGCGCAGGCTCAGTCCGAGTCGATCAGCTCGGGGGCCCAGGCCGAACCAGCTCGCTTGCGCGCTGATCTGACGGCCGCCCATATAGGGGGTGGCGCGGTTGTCCAGCGCTACCGACAGATCGCGCTCACGGCGCTGGGTGCGCACCACAAGCGTGGAGCCGCCCTGCGTTGTGGGTGAGGCCTCCAGGCTGCCTTGCACTTGCAGGCCCGGCAGGTCGTTGGCCAACAGCAGTCGCCGCTCGATCTCGGCCAGGTTGATGGGGCGCAGCGCGGTCAGGCCGGCCATCAGGCTTTCCAGGGCTGCCCCGGCTGGGCCAGCCTCGCCTTGAAACACCACCCCTGCCACATGGCCTTCGAGCACCCGGATCCGAAAGCGCCCGTCGGCGACCGTCTGCTCAGGCACCAGGACGCGGCTGGTGACAAAACCGTCCTGGCGGTAGCGCAACTCGATCGCATTGGCCACCTCGAAAACCTGGGCCACCGACACCTCTTGGCCTAGCAATTTGGCGTAAAGGCCCCGAAGCATCTCGGCCGAATAGGCGCTGGCGCCTTCGATCACCACATCGTTCAAGACGAAGCGCGCTTGGTCCGATCCTGGGGGCGCTACAGCCGCCGGGCTCTGCGGCACCTCAATTTGCGGCATGGCCCGCTTCGATTGCGGCACCAGCGGGCGTGGCGCTTCGCGCCCGGGCTCCGCGCCCGAAGGCAGGGTGGCGGGCGCCGTTTGTGCATGGCCGCTCAGGCTGGAGCCCATCACCGCAGCGGCCAGCAGCAGGCCCGGCCAGCGGGGCATGGCCCGGCGAGCCAAACCCCAGATTTTGACGAGGATGTTCAGTTCAGGATCACAGCCGTCCGCATGGACCAGTGGCGGCGCGATGAAGGAGTGGGGCATGAGGCAGGGGTTCCTTGGCGAGGGCCTGCAGAACTCTGCTCGGGAGCTTGCCCCCGGGATTGACTTCTGAGGGGGCGCTTGAAATGTGGAAGGGGGATGTCGCAGCCTGCTGCCAGCGGCAGAGAAATTGCGCACATGGGGCGGCTGCGCAGATCGCGCGGCCGATTATGCCCAGCGGATGCTTAATTACAAGGCAATACTGTCAAATGCTTAATGATTGTCTTAAATCATGGCAATGCCGGCGATCGTCTCCGGGCTACTGTTCGAACCGATATGGGGGCGCTCAAGAACAGTGTGTGTGGCTACTTACTTAGCCTGTGTGATTTGCAAAGTATGGATCGCCTGCCGAGAGGCGGTCGTCGACTGCGCGCTCTAAAGCGCCGCCTGCTTGAGCCACTGCGCGAAGGCCTGGCACTCCCAGCGGTCCATGGCGCCGGTGCGCCAGCACAGGTAGTGCGCATGCGGGCTGGGGACCGTTTGGGCGAACAGGCGCACCAGCGACCCGTTGTCCAGCCAGGGTGCGCCGAGCTTGAGCCTGACCAGGGCGATGCCCATGCTGGCCGCGGCGGCGTCACACATCAGACCGACGTCGTTAAATTGTGAGCCTTCGGCCGGCTCGGGCCAGTCCAGGTGCTGGGCCGCAAACCAGGTGCGCCAGGGCTCCAGCGGCGAGCGCAGCAGGGCCTGGCCTTCGAGGTCTTGCGCAAGCTCAAAGGGGCCGTGCTCGCGCACAAAGGCGGGTGAGGCCAGCGGCGTGACCTCGTCTTTGACCAGGCAGACATGCTCGACATCGGCATAGCGGCCGCTGCCAAAGCGGATCATCAGGTCGGCGTCTTCGGCCACCACGTCGAGCAGCGGGATAGAGACCTGCAGAGCCAGCTCGATCTCGGGATAAGCATCGGTAAATTGCTTGAGCCGCGGAATCAAGATGGCACGGGCAAAGGTGGGCGTGACCGCCACCCGCAGCCGGCGCTTGCCCGGCGCTGAGCTTTGGCCGGCGATGCCCGGAAACTTTTGCAGCGTGGCCAGGCCGTCGCGCACATGGGCCAGGTATTCAATGCCCTCGGTGGTCAGCGAGAAGTCGGCCCGGCCAAACAGTTTGGTGCCCAGGATCTGCTCGAGCTGCTTGACCCGGTGGCTGACCGCGCTGGGGGTGACGAAGAGCTCGTCGGCGGCCAGGGTGACACTGCGCAGGCGCGCCAGCGCCTCAAAAGTCAGCAGGCACTGGATGGGCGGGATGCGCTTGGCGGCGGCCTGGCTCATGGCCGGCGGCTTACTTGAAGATCACCGTTTTGTGACCATTGAGCAGCACGCGGTGCTCGCTGTGCCATTTAACCGCACGCGCCAGCACCAGACTTTCGGTATCGCGGCCCAGGGCGGTCAGGTCTTCGACCGTCTTGCTGTGTTCGACCCGGGCCACGTCTTGCTCAATGATCGGGCCTTCGTCGAGGTCTGAAGTCACATAATGGGCGGTCGCGCCGATCAGCTTGACGCCGCGCGCATGGGCCTGGTGGTAGGGCCGCGCGCCTTTGAAGCTGGGCAAAAAGCTGTGGTGGATGTTGATCGCCCGGCCCGAGAGCTTGCGGCACAGGTCGTCGCTGAGGATTTGCATATAGCGGGCCAGCACCACCAATTCGGCACCCTCGTTTTGAATGATCTCGTACTGCCTTGCCTCGGCATCGGCCTTGGTGCCTGCCGTCACCGGGATATGGTGAAACGGCACGTTGTAGCTGGCCGCCAGTTGGTAGAACTCGCGGTGGTTGGAGATGATGGCGCGCACATCGAGCTTGAGCAGGCCGCTTTTCCAGCGAAACAGCAGGTCGTTGAGGCAGTGCCCCTCTTTGCTGACCATGATCACTGTTTTGACCGGCTCGCCGGTGGGCTTGAGGTGAAAGCTCATGCCAAAGCCCTTGGCCAACTCGGCCAACTCGCTCTTGAGTTGCTCGGCCGGCAGCGCGCAGCCAAAACCCACCCGCATGAAAAACAGGCCGGTGGCGTCCTCGTCCTTGTCATCGGCATATTGCGCCGCATCTAGGATATTGCCGCCGCGCTCGAACAGAAAGCCGGAGACGGCGTGGACGATGCCGGGGCGATCCAGGCAGGACAGGGTGAGGATATAAGTGGAGCTCATGGCGCCCGATTGTCTCAAATGCGCGCGCGCCACTCGGCCTGAAGGCCCATGCTGCAAGGCCGGTGCGAAAATCCCCACGGGGCCGCCCTGGCCCCGCAGGAAAACCCATGGCCCACCCTGAGTTCAATATGGAGCACCAGTGGCTCCCCTTCACGCCCAACCGCAGCTTTGCCCAGAACCCACGGGTTTTTGTCGCTGCCGATGGCGCCCATTTCACCACCCATGACGGGCGCCAGGTGCTGGACGGCATCTCCAGCCTCTGGTGCGTGAGCGCCGGCCACAAGCGCAAGCCGATCAACGAGGCCATTACCCGCCAGCTCGGCACCCTGGACTACGCCACCGCTTTTCAGGTGAGCAATGACCAGGCTTTCAAGGCCGCCGAGATGATTGCCGCTCTGGCCCCGGGCGATCTGAACAAGGTGCTGTTTTGCAATTCGGGCTCGGAAGCGGCCGATACCTCGCTGAAGGTGGCGCTGGCTTATCACCGTGCCCGCGGCGAGGGGCATAGGCATGTGTTCATCGGCCGCGAGAAGGGCTACCACGGGGTCAATTTCGGCGGCATGAGCGTGGGCGGGCTGCCCGCCAACCGCAAGGTCTATGGCACGCAGATGCTGCCGCATGTGGACCACATGCGTTTCATCCACGATCCGGTCAACCATGCGTACATACAGGGCAGCGAGCCGGTCTGGGCCGAAGACCCGCTGCTTGAGCTGGAGCAGCGCATCTTGCCGCTGCACGATGCGAGCAATGTGGCGGCCATCATCGTCGAGCCGGTGGCCGGAAGTGCCGGCTGGTACATCCCGCCCCAGGGCTATCTCAAGCGCCTGCGCGAAATTTGCGACAAGCACGGCATCTTGCTGATCTTCGACGAGGTGATCACCGGCTTTGGTCGGCTGGGCACCGCCTTTGGCGCCGATTACTTTGGCGTGGTGCCCGACATGATCAATTTTGCCAAGGGCGTGACCAACGGCGTTATCCCCATGGGCGGCGTGATCTGCTCCGATCGCATCTACCAGGCCATGATGCAGGCCCACAGCGGCAGCCCCGAGCATGCGATTGAGCTTTTTCATGGCTACACCTATTCGGGCCATCCGGTGGCCTGCGCCGCCGCCATTGCCACTTTGCAGCTGTACCAGCAAGAAGGCCTGTTCGAGCGTGCCGCCCGCATGGGCCCGCTGCTGGGTGATGCGGTGCACAGCCGCCTGCGCGGCCTGCCCCATGTGGTGGGCATACGCAGCCTGGGGTTGGCGGCCGCCGTCGAGTTGGCGCCGGGGCCGGTGGCCGGCCGGCGTGCCTACGAGGTGTTCATGCGCTGCTTTCAGACTGGCTTACTGGTGCGGCCGGCGGGCGACAACATCGTGCTGTGCCCGCCCTTCATCATCGAGCCGGCGCAGATCGAGCGCATGGTCGATCTGCTGGCCGACGCGATCTCGCAGCAGGCCTGAGGGCCAGCTGCCTGACCTGGCGCCTCAGGGGCGCGCTGGCGGATTGGCGCTGCGCCCTTTGAACTGCTCGCGCAGGGCCGCGCAGTGGTCGGTCGCGGGGGCCGGCCCGGTGGGCCAGTGGGCGTCAAAGCTGCCACCGGCCGGATCGCTGCCCTGACTGAGCAGGCGCACACTCACCGCCTTGAGCGATGCACTCAGGTGCCTAGGCACTCCCAACTGCTTGTCGGCATGGACGCTGCCGCTCAGCAGCAAGACTTGCTGGCCGGGGCGGGCTGATGCGGCCGCGCTTTGCACCGTGTCCGCGAGGCTAAGGTCGCGCGCTATCTGTATGCGTGCCATCGGGGCGATCTGGCTTTCAGGCAAGAGCCCGCAATGGCCTTCGCGCATCAGCTGCTTTTGCTGCTCCAGGGCGGGCACGGGCAGGCGCTGATCGAGCTCGCTGCGCCCCATGCTGGATCGCAGCGCTTCTACAGGCAGATTGCCGCCAAGCACCGGCACGCCAGCTGCGACCGCCGCCATGACCACCGGGCCATAAGCTTGCCAGGGCCAGCCCCGTTCGTCCCAGCCCAGCGCCTGGCGCACGGTCTGCTCCGGGCTGCCCGGGGCCAGGCCACTGCTGCTGCGACCGGCTGGCAGCATTTCCAGCACCAGCGCGGCTAGTTGATTCTGGGCGGCCAGGGTTTGAACCAGCTCCCTGGCGATCTGTTGGTGCTCAGCGGCATCATGCTGCTCTCCTAGCAGCAACACCTGCGAAGGCGCTAGCGCGCTCAGCCGGGTGCTGAGCTCGGCGCGGGTCTGCGCGTGGGCGGCTCCCAGCACCGAGCCGGCCAGAACCAGGCCGAGCATGAGCAGGCTGGTGGCCAGCAGGCCTGCCCTTGAGCGGGTGGCGTTTTGGGCGGGGGTCATGCCGCAATGCCAGGTGCAGCGCCTCTGAGTGCAGCGCGTCTAACTGCAGCCCGTCTTAGTGCAGCGCGCGGCTGGGCTGTGCGGCCGCTCTCGGCTTGCTGCATCAGTGCAAGCCGATAGGGGTTTGCGCCAGCTGGGCATAGCCTTCCAGAGTGGCCTCGACCTCGTCCTGGGTGGGTGCATGATCGCGCCAGTGCTGCAAGCGCTCCTGAAAAAGCTCGGCCCAGGAGCCTTCCAGGAAGACCTCACGGCCGTGGCGCTTGTCAACGATCTCAAAGCCATGGCGAACCAGGGCGGGATGCTGCGCATCGGCGGGCGATTCGGCGTCGGCCACCATGTGCATCACCACGAAGTCGTCGGAGTCATAGAGCATTTGCAGAGTCATGGCGTTGTTCCCTTACCTTGGGGTGAGTTCAGTTGAGGGTCGGTGGGGCGTGTTTCAAGGGCGCTCGATGCTGGCCAGCCGCTGGTCGACCCTATCTCCATTGCCCTGGCTTAGCAGGATGCGCACCGGCAGATAGCCCAGGGCCGGCGCAAACCAGAGGTCTATGGTCTGGTCATACGGGTGTCTGGCCGCGCGTCTGAGGTGCAGCGCGGGTTGCGTGCCCATGGGCAGGCTCAGGCTTTCGCTGCCAATGACGCTGAAGTCCCAGGGCTCGACGTTGCGGCTGCTGGCTGTCAGCACGCTCACCGTGGCGCCAGGCTTAAAGTGCCCGGGCTCGCCGGCCAGCAGGGCCGCCAGCTGCAGCGTCACGCTCAGCCTGTCCTGGGCCCCGGCTTGCCAGGCAACCGGCGGGCTGTTGGCGCTAAAGCTGATGCGGCCGAGCTCGGGCTGGAAGTGCACCGCCAGCTCGCCCCGCGCTCGATCGGAATAGCGCCGGGGCGACAGGCCCTCGGGCCCGATCTCGCCCACGCTGCTCTGGCTGCGGCTGGGCAGCAAAAGCCCGCTGATGGACAGCCGTGCCTGATAGCGCAGGCCGTCGTGCTGCCAGTCGAGCTGGCCGCTGGCCGAATACTCGAAGCCGCGTGCCCGGCCGGTGAGCTGGTAGTTCAGGCGGGCCGAGCCGGGCACCGCCAGCGCCAGCTGCCGCTCGGCCGCTGGTGGGGTGACCGGCGGGCTTGTTGGTTCGGGTGCCAGCGATGGTGCTGTGGCGGGTGCTGTGCCGGGTGCTGTGGAGGGTGCTGTAGTAGGTGGGGGGTCAACCACCTCCGCGCTTGCAGGCGCAGTCGCTGGTGGGGTCTGTGCCTGCGATGGGCTGGAGGCCGGTGCCGAAGGCGGGGGCGCCTGATCGGCCAGCGCTTCGGCCGGGCTGGCAGCGGCCATCTGCTCGGCCTGCTCCGGCTTGGCCTCAGCCAAGTCGCTGCCCCCTTCGGCGGGCTCTTGCATCGCCAGTGTGTTGGGCCTTGCGGCTTTGCGCTCCGGGGGCGCCGGCTTGGCAGCTGGCGCGGCTGGGCTGTCCTGCGCCGCAATGCTGCGCGTGTTCAGCGAGACCTTGGGTGTCAGGGCCTCGCGCGCGCCCAGCCGCACGGAATCGGGCCCCTGCGCCAGCAGCCAGCCGTGGAGCGCCACCACCACCAAGGTCAGCGCCAGTGCCGTCGGCCAGGGGGGCGTACCGGTGTGGTGCGTAGAGAGGTTAAGCTTGAGCTTTGAGTCCACAAACATGACGCTGCCTGTCAGGATCTGCCGGGCAGCCTGTCCACCATGAAACTTGCAAGCTACAAAGACGGATCCCGTGACGGCCAATTGGTCGTCGTCTCGCGCGATCTCACGACGGCCCATTATGCGACCGACATCGCGCAGACCCTGCAACAGGTTCTGGACGATTGGAACTTTTTGTCACCCCAATTGCAGGACCTTTACCAGACGCTGAACCTGGGCAAGGCCCGACATGCCTTCCCTTTTGAGCCGCAGCGCTGCATGGCGCCTTTGCCGCGGGCTTATCAGTGGGCCGACGGTTCGGCCTACCTCAACCATGTCGAGTTGGTGCGGGCAGCGCGGGGCAGCCAGGTGCCGGAGAGCTTTTACAGCGACCCGCTGATGTACCAGGGCGGCAGCGATGACTTCATCGGCCCTTGTGAGCCTGTGATCTGCGCCGACGAGGCCTTCGGCATTGATTTTGAGGCCGAAGTCGCAGTGATCACAGGCGATGTGAGCATGGGCAGCGATGCCGAGCAGGCGATTGACGGCATACGTCTGCTGATGCTGGCCAATGATGTGTCGCTGCGCAACCTGATCCCCGCCGAGCTGGCCAAGGGCTTTGGCTTTGTGCAGAGCAAGCCGGCCACCGCCTTCAGCCCGGTGGCGGTGACGCCCGACGAGCTCGGTGATGCCTGGCAGGGCGGCCGGGTCCACCTGACGCTGCAGTCGAGCTGGAACGGGCGCAAGGTCGGTCTGTGTGAGGCCGGCCCCGAGATGACCTTTCACTTCGGCCAGCTGATCGCCCACCTGTGCAAGACGCGCAATGTGCGCGCCGGCTCGGTGGTGGGCAGCGGCACCGTCAGCAACCGCGCGGTGGAAGAAGACGGCCGCAAGAGTTGGCCGCGCGGCTACAGCTGCATTGCGGAAAAGCGCGCGATGGAGACCATTCTCGACGGCCAGCCCAGCACCGGCTTCATGAAGTTCGGTGACACCATCAGCATCGAGATGAAGGGCAAGGACGGCCAGAGCCTATTTGGCGCGATCGACCAGCGCGTCGTGCCGCTGGCTGCGTAAAGTTCAGCGCGGGCGCCCTGTGCCGGGGCGGGGACTTTCATCACGGCCTGAGCAAACCGGGCAGTCCTGTAGCAAGCCAGGGCAGCAGT
>CANHGF010000073.1 GCA_947460065.1 Comamonadaceae bacterium | reverse complement strand
TCGATTGCTGCGCAGCCCGGTTGCCTTTGCCAGCCGCCTCGGCCAGCGCCTGCTTCATCTGATCGACGGTGGCCACCGGAATACCTGCGTCGGCGCCGCCATACAAGCCGAGCACCGGCCCTTGGATATTGGCCGCACCCTGCACCGGATGGCTGGGCGTCATCGGCGAGCTGGCACCCACCAGCCGGCCGTACCAGGCCACACCCGCTTTGACCGGACGCTGCTGGGCATAGAGCCAGGTGATGCGGCCGCCCCAGCAAAAGCCGGTGATGCCCACCTTCTGCGCGCTGCCGCCATTGGCCGAGGCCCATTTGACAGCCCCGTCGAGGTCGGCCATCACCTGGGCGTCGCCCACTTTGCTGACCAACTCGGACTGCAGCTTGGCGATTTCGCCATAGCTGCTCGGGTCGCCCTGGCGGGCAAAGAGCTCCGGCGCCACCGCCATGAAGCCCGCGCGGGCCAGTCGGCGGGCAGTATCGGCAATGTACTCATGCACGCCAAAAATCTCGTGGATGACCAAAATCACCGGCAGATCAGTCTTGCCCGCTGGCGCGGCGAAATAGGCCGGCACCTTGAACCCGGCCACCTCAAAGCTGATTTCACCGGTGCGCAGACCGTCGGCCGGCGTTTTGATGGCGGTCTGCGCCATGATGGGCATGGCCGCGGCGGCGTAGCCCACACCGAGAGCCGCCTTGAGGGCAGTGCGGCGCGAAGCTGGCGCGGCCTCGGCCGGGCTGTCGAGCAAAGCCTGGCTGTCGGCCAGCAAATCTTGGTTCATCATGGGGAAGTCTCCTGAAAAGTTGTGAAGGGCTGCGCGAATCATAGAAAGAAGCCGCCCCGACTGCGGCGCAGGGTTATTGGCTAAGCCTGCGCCCCGAGTGCTTCAAGCTCAGTGCGCTTGTTCCCAGTTGGGTCCAAATCCGACCTCGGCCAGCAGCGGCACCCGCAACTGGGCCACGCCGGCCATTAGTCGGGGAAGTTCGCTGCGCACCCAGTCTTTTTCAGACTCGGGCAGCTCCAGCACCAGTTCGTCATGCACCTGCATGATGATGCGGCACTGGCGCTGCTGCGCGGCGATGGCCTGCAAGACCTGCACCATGCTCATCTTGATCAGGTCAGCAGCGGTGCCTTGCATGGGTGCATTGATGGCCGCCCGCTCTGCCCCCGCGCGCCGGGGGCCGTTGGGCGAGTTGATCTCGGGCAGATACAGGCGCCGCCCGAACACGGTTTGCACATAGCCCTGGCTCTTGGCCATCAGCCGGGTCTCGTCCATATAGCGCTTGACGCCCGGATAGCGCTGAAAGTAGCGGTCGATATAGGCCGCAGCCGCCTTGGTTTCTATGCCCAGGTTTTTGGCCAGGCCGAAGCTGCTCATGCCGTAGATCAAGCCGAATTTGATCACCTTGGCATAGCGGCGCTGCTCGCTGCTGACCTGCTCCAGGCTCACGCCAAACACCTCGGCAGCGGTGGCTTTGTGCACGTCCAGCCCCTGGCTGAAGGCGGCCAGCAAAGCAGGGTCCTCGCTGATGTGGGCCATGATGCGCAGCTCGATCTGCGAGTAGTCAGCGCTGGCAATCAGCCAGCCTGGCGGGGGAACAAAGGCTTCGCGCACGCGCCGCCCTTCGGGCGTGCGGATCGGGATGTTCTGCAGGTTCGGGTCATTGCTTGAGAGGCGCCCAGTCACCGCCACCGCCTGCGCATAGTGGGTATGGACACGGCCGGTGTGCGGATCGGCCATGGCGCCGAGCTTGTCGGTGTAAGTGCCCTTGAGCTTGGACAGGCTGCGGTGCTCCAAAATCTTGGCCGGCAGCGGATAGTCTTCGGCCAGCTTTTCCAGCACCTCCTCGTCGGTGCTGGGCGCGCCAGTGGCTGTTTTCTTGACCACCGGCAGGCCCAGCTTGCCAAAGAAAATCTCTCCAATCTGTTTGGGGCTGGCCAGGTTAAAGGGCTGGCCCGCCAGCTCATAGGCCTGCTGCTCCAGCGCCACGATGCGCAGGCCCAACTCGGCGCTCTGGCGCGCCAGCATGGGCGCATCAATCAGAACACCGTGGCGCTCGATGTGAAACAGCGCCTCGCTGGAGGCAATCTCCAGCTCATAGATGAAGCGCAGCTGCGCGTCGGCCTCGATCTGCGGCCACAACACCCGGTGCACATCGAAACACTGGTCGGCGTCCTCGCAGGAATACTCAGCCGCCTTGGCAATCTCGACCTGGCCGAACTTGATCTGGTTGGCGCCCTTACCGCACAGGTCCTCATAGCTGATGCCGCGCCGGCCGACATGGCGCTCGGCCAAGCTGCTCAAGCCATGCGGCTTGTGCGCTTCGAGCACATAGCTTTGCAGCATGGTGTCATGGCGGTAGCCGCGCACCTCGATGCCGTGGTTGGCCAGGACGTGGCGGTCGTATTTAATGTGCTGACCCAGCTTGGCGCGCGAGGCGTCTTCCAGCCAGGGGCGCAGGCGCTCGAGCACCTGCTCAAGCGGAAGCTGATCGGGCGCGCCCGGGTAGTCATGGGCCAACGGCAGATAAGCCGCCTGGCCCGGGCCTAGGCTAAAGCTCAGCCCGACGATGCGCGCCCGCATCTCGACCAGCGAATCGGTCTCAGTATCCAGGGCCACCAGCTCAGCCGCCTGCAAACGCTCAATCAGGGCCTCCAGAGCCGGCCAGCTGAGCACGGTCTCGTACTGCAGGTCCAAGGCAGGCCGGCTGAACAACTCGCCAGAAGCTGGCGGCGCAGCGTCTTCAATGGCAGCAAGCGCCACGCCTTGCAGCGAACGCGACAGTGTCTGGAAGCCATAGCGCTCATAAAAGGCCTGCAGGGCAGGGCCTTGCTGCTCGGCCAAATGCAGGTCACCCAGATCCGGCAGCCCCTGTATATGGCCGCTCAGGTCGCAATCGGTCTTGATGGTTAGAAGCTCGCGCCCGGTGGGCAGCCAGTTCAGGCTGGCGCGCAGGTTTTCGCCGGCAACGCCCTTGATCTCCTGGGCGCGCGCGATCAGCGCATCGAGCGTGCCGTATTCCTGCAGCCACTTGGCTGCCGTCTTGGGCCCCACCTTCGGCACACCCGGCACGTTGTCCACCGCATCGCCTACCAAGGCCTGAAAGTCCACCATGCGTTCGGGCGGCACGCCAAATTCAGCCTGCACGCCGGCCACATCGCGGCGCTTGTCGTTCATCGTGTCGATGATGGTGATGTGCGAATTGACCAGTTGCGACAAGTCCTTGTCGCCGCTGGAGACGGTCACCTCCACGCCCTGGGCGGCGGCCAGGCTGGCCAGGGTGCCGATCACATCGTCGGCCTCGACCCCCGGTACATCCAGTACCTTCCAACCCATCAGCCGGATCAGTTCATGGATGGGCTCAATCTGGCTGCGCAAGTCATCGGGCATGGGCGCGCGCTGGGCCTTGTAGGCCGGGTAGATCGCATCGCGAAAGGTCGGGCCCTTGGCGTCGAACACGCAGGCGGCATAGTCGGCCCGCACGTCCTTGCGCAGCTTTTGCATCATGTTGATCATGCCGCGGATGGCCCCGGTGGCCGGGCTGGCCGGGTCGCCCGGCACCGCGCGCAAATCGGGCATGGCATGAAAAGCGCGGTAGAGGTAGCTGGATCCGTCGACCAGCAGCAGGGTTTTCTGACTCATGGGCGCATTGTCAGGCAAGCCGCAGCCTATCGACCGCCAATCGGCCCGCAGGCCAGCTCCAGGGCCATCCCCCACTGAGGCGGGGCGCAAAGGGGCCGACCTACAATGTGGGCATGCCTAACCACAGCCTCAACGCCATGCTCAGCGGCCTGGCCCTGCTTGCGGCCACCAGCGCATTGGCCCAAACCACCCCTGCGCCGACCCGGCCCCTGGACCCGGCGCTCGAACCAGGCCGTAGCAACCAGACCATAGAGCGCATCCGCACCGAAGACGGCGGCAGCCGGATTGACGAATTGCGGGTGGGCGGTCAGACCCAGAGCATCGTGGTTCAGCCCAAGGGCGAACTGCCGGCCTATGAGGTCAAGCCAGCCGACGCCCGAGGCGCATCAAGCCAGGGTGGCGCCCGCACCTGGAATTTCCTGCGTTTTTGAGCCCTACCCGACCCACCACGCATGGCTGTTTTTACCGAGGTCTCTTTCGACGAGGCTGCCGACTTCCTGCTCAGTCTGGGGCTCGGTGAGCTGCAAGAGTTCGAGGGCTGCGCTGGCGGCATCGAGAATACCAACTACTTTGCCGACACCGAGCAGGGCCGCTGGGTGCTGACCCTGTTCGAAAGACTGAGCTTTGAGCAGCTGCCGTTTTACCTGCACCTGATGAAGCATCTGGCAGGCCGGGGCATCCCGGTGCCTGACCCGCAGGCCAGCCCAGTGCTGATCGAGGGCAAGGGTAGAAGCGAGCGGCTCAGCGGCGGTGACATCTTGCACCGCCTCAAGGACAAGCCGGCCGCGGTGGTCAACCGCCTGCCCGGCAAGAGCGAGCTTGCCCCCACCGCGCACCACTGCGCCGAGGTGGGCGCCATGTTGGCCCGCATGCATCTGGCTGGGCGCGATTTCGAAATGCGCCAGCCCAATCTGCGCGGCCTGGCCTGGTGGAACGAGACCGTACCGGTGGTGCTGCCTTTCCTCAGCGATGCCCAGCGGGCGCTGATTTTGAGCGAGCTGGCCTTTCAAAACCAGCTGGCGGCCAGCAGTGCCTTCAAGAGCCTGCCGCGCGGGCCCATCCACGCCGACCTGTTTCGCGACAACGTGATGTTCGAGGGCCAGGGCCAGGAGGCACGCCTGTGCGGCTTTTTTGATTTTTACTTCGCGGGCTGCGACAGCTGGCTGTTCGACTTGGCGGTGTGCATGAATGACTGGTGCATAGACCTGAACACCGGCGAGCGCGACACCGATCGCGCCAGCGCCATGGTGGCCGCCTACCATTCGGTACGCCCCTTGAGCGCACAAGAGCGCCGTCTGCTGCCAGCCATGCAGCGTGCCGGTGCGCTGCGTTTTTGGTTATCACGCCTGTGGGATTTGCACCTGCCGCGCCAAGCGGCGGTGCTCAAAGCCCATGACCCTGAACATTTTGAACGGGTTCTGCGCCAGTGTGTCGAAAGACCTCTGCCGCTGGACCTGGTGGCAACGGCTGTCTGATGAAACTCAACCTCCTTCCCGCTAAGACTGGCCTGCGCTGGATCAAGCAAGGCATACGCCTGTTTTTTCGCCAGCCGCTGGCCATGTCGGGCCTGTTTTTCATGTTCATGGCGGTGCTGTCAGTGGCCAGTCTGATTCCGCTGATCGGCTCGCTCCTGGCCCTGGTGATGCTGCCTGCCGCCACTTTGGGCCTGATGGCCGCCTCGCAGCAGGCCGAGCAGGGCAAGTTTCCGATGCCGACCATCCTGATCACCGCCTTTCGGGCAGGTCGCCAGCGGGCGCGGGCCATGCTGGTGCTCGGCGGCCTCTACACCCTGTGCTTCATGGCGGTGCTGGGCCTGTCGGCCTTGTGCGATGGCGGCGACTTTGCCGAGCTCTATCTGTTTGGCGGGCGCATCGACGAGGAATTGGTAAGCGATCCGGACTTCCAGCTGGCGATGTGGGTGGCCGCCCTGCTCTACGCGCCGATGTCCATGCTGTTCTGGCACGCGCCGGCACTGGTGCACTGGCACGAGGTGCAGCCGGTCAAGAGCCTGTTTTTCAGCGCCCTGGCTTGCTGGAAGAACAAGGGCGCCTTCCTGGTCTATGCCCTGGGCTGGATGGCACTGCTGATCTGCGCCGGCCTGCTGGTGGCGCTGAGCACCCGGGCACTGGGCAGCCCGGGCGTGGCCGCCGCAGTCATGCTGCCGCTGTCGCTGGTGCTGGCGGCCATGTTCTTCAGTTCAATCTACGGCACCTTCCGCGACAGCTTCGAACAGCTGCCGCCGACCGACCTGCCGCGGATCGACGAAATCGCCTGAGTCCGCATTCCCCAAAGGGCCCCCATGGAGCACCGCTACTTTGACGACCTTGCCCTGGGTGATCGCTTCGTCAGCCCCGGCGTGACAGTGACCGAATCGCTGATCATCGAACACGCCCTGAAGTACGATCCCCAGCCCTTTCACCTGGATTTGCAGGCCGCCCAGCAGTCGCCCTACGGCGGGCTGATTGCCAGTGGCATGCTGTCCATCTCCTTGTGCTTTCGGATGTTCATACAGACCGGCATCTTCAGGGACTCGGGCATAGGCTCGCCCGGCCTGGACGAGGTGCGCTGGCTCGCGCCGGTGCGCCCGGGCGACACCCTGCACACCGAGGTCGAGGTGGTGGCGCTGCGCGCATCAAGCTCCAAGCCCGATCGCGGGGTGGTGCACCTGAAATTTCGGGGCATAAATCAGCGCGGGGAGGCTGTGCTGAGCTACATCGGCATCAATATGCTGCTGCGCCGGCCCGCCTGAGCGGCTGAGCGGCTGAGCGGCTGAGGCGGGGCCTGGCGGCCCAGGCTCAAGGGACCGGCGTGAGCTTGGCCACCGACAGGGCCAGCCATTTGATGCCGTGACGGGGAAAGTCAATCTGCGCCCGCGCATCCAGACCCGCCCCCTCGATCATCTTGACCCGACCCTGGCCGAATTTGGCGTGAAACACCTGCGCGCCCACCTTCAGCCCGTGCGAGTCCGCCGTCTTGCGCTCGGGCAGCGGTGGGTTGGTGAACGCAGCGCCACCCTGGCGCGAGGCGACCATGCGTGCGGCCCAGTCGCTGCGACTGGAGCCCCCCGAGGCTTCTTCACCATAGCCGCCGGGGCTGCCGTAGCTGTTGTTGCGGGGCGTGATCCATTTGAGCGCCCCCTCGGGCAACTCCTCCAGGAAACGGCTGCGCAGGTTGTAGCGGGTCTGCCCATGGAGCATGCGGGTCTGCGAGCAACTCAGATACAGGCGCTTGCGCGCGCGCGTGATGGCCACATACATCAGGCGGCGCTCTTCCTCCAGCCCTTCGCGGTCGCTCATGGCGTTTTCGTGGGGGAAGAGCCCCTCTTCCAGGCCGCTGATGAACACGCAATCAAACTCCAGACCCTTGGACGAATGCACCGTCATCATTTGCACCGCGTCCTGCCCGGCCTGGGCCTGGTTGTCACCCGCCTCCAGGGCGGCGTGGGCCAAAAATGCGGCCAGCGGGGACGCCGTCTCGCCCGTCTCAAAGGGGTCAGGCGGCGGCTCGCCTGCCGGGGGTGCGTCAGCGTCCCAGGGGGGGGCATCGTCCCAAGGGGGTGCGTCGACATCAAGCCCCTGGCTCACCGGCGACTGACTCAGGACACCGCCCGCCAAACCAGGCGCATCGCGGCCGAAGCCTTCGATGCTGACAAAAGACTCGGCCGCATTGACCAGTTCGGCCAAGTTCTCCAGCCTGTCCTGGCCTTCGCGCTCGCTCTTGTAGTGCTCGGCCAGGCCGCTGTGCTCGACCACGCATTCGATGATCTGGCGCAAGGTGGAGCCGGCCACCTGCTCGCGCATCACCTCGATCAGGGCCACAAAAGCGCCGACCTTGGTGCCGGCCGCGCCGCCCAATGCCTCGGTGGCATCGTGCAGGGAGCAGCCGCGGTGGCGGGCCACATCCTGCAACTGCTCGATGCTGCGCGAGCCGATGCCGCGCGGCGGAAAGTTCACCACCCGCAAAAAGCTGGTGTCGTCATGCCAGTTCTCGAGCAGGCGCAGATAGGCCAGCGCGTGCTTGATCTCGGCCCGCTCGAAAAACCGCAGACCGCCATACACCCGGTAGGGGATACCGGCGTTGAACAAGGCGGTCTCCATCACCCGGCTTTGCGCATTGCTGCGGTAAAGCAGCGCGATCTCGCGGCGCTCGGTGCCCTCACGCACCAGTTGCCGCACCTCATCGACAAACCACTGCGCCTCGGCAAAGTCGCTGGTGGCCTCGAACACCCGCACCGGCTCGCCCGGCCCGGCTTCGGTGTGCAAGTTCTTGCCCAAACGGTTGGCGTTGCGGCTGATGAGGGCATTGGCCGAATCAAGGATGTTGCCGAAGCTGCGGTAATTGCGCTCAAGCTTGATCTGATGCGCCACGCCAAACTCACGCACAAAGTCGGCCATATTGCCCACCCGGGCGCCCCGAAAGGCGTAGATGCTCTGATCGTCGTCGCCGACGGCAATCACCGCCGCAGCGGCCGCCCCGCCCTGGCCTGAAATCAGCTTGAGCCAGGCGTATTGCAGCTTGTTGGTGTCTTGAAACTCATCGACCAGGATGTGCCGAAAGCGGCGCTGGTAATGCTCGCGCACCGACGCATGATCGCGCAGCAGCTCGTAGCTGCGCAGCATCAGCTCGCCAAAATCGACCACGCCTTCACGCTGGCACTGCTCCTCATAGAGGGCATAGATTTCCAGCTTGCGACGGCCATGCTCGTCGTGGGCCGGTACATCCTTGGCGCGCAGGCCGTCTTCCTTGCAGGAGGCGAAGAACCACATCAGCTCCTTGGGCGGAAAGCGCTCCTCATCCACATTGAACTGCTTGCACAGGCGCTTGATGGCCGACAGCTGGTCTTGCGTGTCGAGAATCTGGAAAGTCTGCGGCAGTTGCGCCAGCTGCCAGTGCGCCCGCAGGAAACGGTTGCACAAGCCGTGAAAAGTGCCGATCCACATGCCGCGCACATTGACCGGCAGCATGGCCGACAGGCGGGCCAGCATTTCCTTGGCCGCCTTGTTGGTAAAAGTCACGGCCAACACGCCACTGGGCCAGACCTGGGCCGTCTGCAGCAGCCAGGCGATGCGGGTGGTGAGCACGCGTGTCTTGCCTGAACCGGCGCCGGCCAGGATCAGTGCATGCTCGGGCGGCAGCGTCACCGCCGCGAGCTGCTCCGCGTTGAGATTGTTCAAGAGAGGGGATTCGGAGCCAGCATGCATCGCCCCATTGTAGGAAAGCCGGCCCGTGCGGCGCGGCAAAGGCCATTACAATCAATCACCGGGCCCAAGCATTTGTGCCCGGTTTTTTGTGGCCAGCTCCCCAGCGGAGACTGAGGCCCCAAAACCGGGGAAATCCAAGCGCCCACTGTTGCACACAGAACCTCAGGAGCTTGGAACCATGGAAATCTTCGACTACGACAACATCCTTTTGCTGCCCCGCAAATGCCGGGTGGAAAGCCGCGCCGAATGCGATGCCGGCGTTGAG
>CANHGF010000072.1 GCA_947460065.1 Comamonadaceae bacterium | reverse complement strand
GGCATCGACCAGCATCATGGCTTTTTGCGTCCACGGTAGGGCTTGGGCGCAGCTTCTGCAGCCAGGGCCACACGGGCGGGCGGCGAGGGCTCGCCCTGCGGGGGCAACACCGCATAGGCATCGTGAGGCAGGCCTTTGGCCTTCAGGGCCGACTGATTGTTCCGGTAATCGGCCCAGCCTTTGTCAGAGTCGTCCCAATGCAGCTTGCCGCGCAAGGCCAGCAAGCCGTCATAGACCTGGCGACGCTTGAGCAGGCGCAGACCTTCTTCCACCGCCTCCCGCTTGGTCTTGAAACGGCCCGTGGCCATGACTTCGGCCATGAGCTTGTCGTCGATCACGATGTTGGTTCGCATTTGGGCTCCCGCTGATGTGTATGGATTTATTAAATCATACACACTACATCCGGAAAATTCCAAACTTGGGCTCACCGATGGGTGCATTGAGCGAGGCCGACAGACCCAGGGCCAGCACCCGGCGGGTGTCAGCCGGGTCGATCACGCCGTCGTCCCATAAACGGGCACTGGCGTAGTAAGGATGCGATTGGTGAGTGAACTGGTCGAGCAGGGGCTGCTTGAATGCGGCCTCCTCCTGGGCGCTCCACTGGCCGCCCTTGGCCTCGATGCCGTCGCGCTTGACCGTGGCGAGCACGCTGGCGGCCTGCTCACCGCCCATGACCGAAATGCGCGCATTCGGCCACATCCAAAGAAAGCGCGGCGAATAGGCCCGCCCGCACATGCCGTAGTTGCCCGCGCCGTAGCTGCCGCCAATGATGATGGTGAACTTGGGCACACTCGCCGTGGCCACGGCGGTGACCATCTTGGCGCCGTGGCGGGCGATGCCTTCGTTTTCGTACTTGCGCCCCACCATGAAGCCGGTGATGTTTTGCAGAAATACCAGCGGCGTCTTGCGCTGGCAGCACAGTTCGATGAAGTGCGCAGCCTTTTGCGCCGACTCCGAAAACAGCACCCCGTTGTTGGCGATGATGCCCACCGGCATGCCCTCGATGTGCGCGAAGCCGCAGACCAGGGTGGCGCCAAAGCGCGCCTTGAATTCATGGAACTCGCTGCCGTCGACGATGCGCGCAATGATCTCGCGCACATCAAAGGGCTTGCGTGTGTCGGTGGGGATGACCCCATAGAGTTCGTGCGGGTCATACAAAGGCGCCACCGGCGTTCGCCATTGAACGTTGGGCCTCTTGGCGCGGTTGAGCGAGGCCACCGCCTTGCGCGCCAAGGCCAGCGCGTGGGCGTCGTTCTCGGCCAGGTGGTCAGCCACACCGGAGAGGCGGGTGTGCACATCGCCGCCACCCAGGTCCTCGGCCGAGACGATCTCTCCGATCGCCGCTTTCACCAGCGGCGGGCCACCCAGAAAAATGGTGCCCTGGTTCTTCACGATGATGGTTTCATCGCTCATGGCTGGCACATAAGCGCCGCCGGCGGTGCATGAGCCCATGACCACCGCGATCTGCGCGATGCCCTGCGCGCTCATATTGGCCTGGTTGTAGAAGATGCGGCCGAAGTGGTCGCGGTCCGGAAAGACCTCGTCCTGATTGGGCAGGTTGGCGCCGCCTGAGTCCACAAGGTAGACGCAGGGCAGCATGTTCTGCATGGCCACCTCCTGCGCACGCAGGTGCTTCTTCACCGTCATGGGGTAGTAGGTACCGCCTTTGACGGTAGCGTCGTTGCACACAATCATGCAGTCCAGGCCTTCGATGCGGCCGATACCCGCGATCAGGCCGGCGCTGGGCGCGTCGCCGTTGTACATGGCATGCGCTGCCAACGGGGCCAATTCAAGAAAGGGCGTACCCGGGTCCAGCAGCATCTGCACCCGCTCGCGGGGCGGCAGCTTGCCGCGGGCCACGTGCTTGGCGCGCGCGGCCTCGCCACCACCGGCTGCGGCCTTGGCGATCTGCACCTGCAGGTCGTCCACGGCCGCCTGCATTTGCGCGGCATTGGCCTGGAACTCGGCCGAACGGGGATTGAGTTGGGAGGTCAACGCGGGCATGGAGGTCTTTCTTGAGGTCGGAGCGGGCTAGCCACTGCTGGCAGCAGCATAGGCCTTGCGCAAACCCCTGGGGGGCGCAAATGGTTGCAAATCGCGCCACCTCATTCCCAAAATGCCTCGATGCTGAGGCACACTAGCGAGCATGGCTACAAGCACCGACGCCCGCCTCACGATGACCCCAGGCCCGGCCCGCACTCCGATGGCCTTCGTACGGGCCATTGTGGGAGCCTACCTGCGCCAGGGGCGCGATGCGTCCGGGGCCCTGAAGGCGGCACAAATCACGCCAGCGCAGGCACAAAAACCAGGGGCACGGATCACGGCCGCACAGATGGAGGCGGTCTCCGGCCATGCGATGCGCGAGCTCGATGACGAGTCGCTAGGCTGGAGCCACCGTCCTCTGCCCTGGGGCAGCTACGGCATGCTGATCCGCGCCTCGCTGAGCGCGCCCAGCCTGGGGGTGGCGCTCAAGCGCTGGTGCCGCCACCACAGCTTGATTTGCGACAACGTGGCCCTGCGCATCGACATCCATCCCCAGGGCGCCTGCGTGGTGCTGGAAGAGCGCGAGCCGCTGGGCGAGCTGCGCGAGTTCTGCATGGTCTCGCTGCTGCGCAATCTTCATGGCGTGGCTTGCTGGTTGATCGATTCACGCCTGGCCCTGCAGCGCGCCGAGTTTCCTTTTGCAGAGCCCGCCCATGCCGACGTCTACCCGACCATCTTCCCCGGCCCGGTGGTGTTTCACCCGACAGACGAGCCGGCGCAAGGGCGGCTGTGGCTGGACGCACGCTACCTGGGCTTGCCGATACGCCGCGACGAAAAGGCGCTGCGCCAGATGCTGCAGCGCGCCCTGCCCTTGACGGTGATGCCCTACCGGCGTGACCGCCTGCTGCTGGCCCAAGTCCGTCAGGCCCTGCTGGCCCAGCCCGAGGCCGGGCGCAGCGCCGCCGACCTGGCACGCCTGCTGCACCTGTCGGCCCGCACCCTGCATCGGCAACTCAAGGAGGAAGGCACCTCACTGCAGGCCATCAAGGACGCGGTGCGGCGCGAGCGTGCGCTCGAACTGCTCCAGCGCGGCCGCCAGCCACTCAAGCAGGTCGCTGCCGCCGTAGGCTTTTTGAACGAGAAAAGCTTCATCCGGGCCTTCAAGGGCTGGACCGGACAGACGCCGGCCGCGTTCAGGCAAGGGCAACGGATGTGATGGGGGGCTGAAACAAGAACCGGGCTTGAACGCTGAATTAATCCCTCGGCCCTAGGCTCCAAGCAGGACCGCACGGCGCGCAAAGGCCCTAGCCAGCTTAGCGTCCGCCGTCACCAGCTTCACGTCCAGGAACTCTGCGATCGCCACGAACTCGCAGTCGTAGCCCGAGCAGCCGCTTTCTTTCGCCAAACGCAGGACTTCCAAAGAATCTGCCTCATATTCATCGGCACCAATGATGGCCGCAGCCTTTGCAAACAATATGCCGGCATCGGACAGATCGAGCAAATTGCTTCTGACGTAGGTGGCCAAGACATTTCGCAACTCACTGCGCCACAAGCGCGGTGCAGCCCAATCGGGATCTGCCTCGAGCAAAGCCTCGGCCGCCTCAGTATGCCGACCAGGGAGCAGCAGGCAGGCCAAGACATTCGTATCGACAACGATCATGGGCGACCTTGACGCTTGAGCCGGTCAATATCTCCATGCTTGAAGCCTGCCTTAGGAAGTCGGCTGCGAATGGCACGGATGGCGGCCAAGTGTTCGCTGGCTGAGGTCTTCTTGGGGAGCAGTTGTGCTTCCAGGCAAACAATGACCTCGCTGTTCAGGCTCCTGCGATTGGCGTCAGCAGACTGCTTGAGCCGCAGGTAAACATCATCCGGTATGCCCTTGAGGGTGATGGTCGTCGGCATGGCAACTCCTATTCACGAAGACACCATTATGGTTCCATTTTGGCAAAACAATGGGCTCCGCTGACACCTACAACCGCAACTGCCGCATATGCTCGAACACCCGCGCAGCCCCTGCGGTCTGCAGCGGCGCCACATCGACACCCGCAGGCGCATAGGCCCAGACGGTAGCGCCAGCGGCCACGCCAGCGGTGATGCCCACCGGCGTGTCTTCCACCACCAGGCAGTGGGCCGGCGCCACACCCAGCGCGGCGGCAGCGGCCAGGTAGACGTCGGGATGCGGCTTGCTGCGCGGCATCTCGTGGCCGCTGAAGATGCGGCCTTCGAAATGGGCGTGCAGGCCCACTTTCTTGAGCATCATCTCGACCTTGAAGCGGTCGGCACCTGAAGCCACCGCAATGCGGCCTTCGCAATGGGCGTGCAGGTGGCTGACCGCGTCATGGACGCCCTCTATGGCGGTGATGTGCAGCGTCAGCCTCTCGTTGCGACGCTTGAAGAACTGCTGCAGCCAGGCCTCGGAAAAAGCCAACCCGGTGTTGGCCTCGATCAAAGGCCACTGACTCTTGACGGTATGGCCGACAAAGCGCTGCATGCACTCGGCCAGGCTCATGCGCCAGCCCTGCTCCTCGAACATGTCGCGCAGCACGCCGCAGGTGAGGGATTCGCTGTCGACGAGCACGCCGTCGCAGTCAAACAAGATGGCTTGGAAGGTCATGGGCCCTGATTCTAGAAACCCGCCGGCGGCCACCACCCGGCCATGGCCGACCAGACCCAGCCTCCGGCCAGGCCAAGAACGCTCAGGCCGGCCACGCCCAGCAGCAAGGAGCAGACCATCATCAGGCCGTCGCGCGTGAGCAGGCCCAGGCCGAAGAGCAGCAAGGCCGCGGCCGGAAACAGGTTGCCGAACGGAATCGGCAGAAAGATGACCAGCGCCATCAGCACCACCCAGGCCGCCCAGGCCCAGCGCAGGCGCGGGCTGAGCAGGCCCTGCCAGCGTGGCCGCAGGCGGCGGTGGGCAAAGCTGTACAACCAGGCCAACCAGCGCAGACAGCGGTAGGCCGCGGCTGGGTTGAGCTTGAGCGCGCGCAGGCGCTCCAGCCGGGGCGCGTCCTGCTGGCGAGCCCAGCGCCAGGCCCAGGCCATGATGCCCAGGCTGAAAATCGTCCCCACGCCGGCCACGGGCACGGTGGTGATCAGGGCCAGCAAGATCAGCAGCACGGCCATGGTGGCCTGCCCGTGCATGGACAGCAACTGCTGCAGCGACAGCGGCTCGCCCTGCTGGCCAAGCTGCTGCGCCAGCCGGCGACGCCTGGCCTCGCGGACAAAACGTCGGACGAGGGCGGGATCGAGCAGACTGCGCGGGGACTCCCAGCCCGCGCTCAAGACAGGGCCTTTCGCGCCCGCCGGCGCAGCATCAGATGCCCCAGCAGGGCCATGCCGGCCGTCCAGCTGAGGATCCATCCGCCCGTGAGCACCCACAATCGCGCATTCACTGTCTTCTCCTCTGATAGAGCTCTGCATTGTGGGCTGGAGCCGCTTCCCACGAAGCCTCACGCCGCTTAAGGCTTAGGAGGCAGCGGAGTTTGCGGCGCCGGGCGTGAGGCGGTCTCAGCCAGCAACGGGCCGGACTGCACTGCCGCCCTGCGCGCAGATGGCTTACCGGACGCCAGTCTCAGCCCACGTCGTCCACATAGAACCAGCGCCCATCTTCGCGCACAAAGCGGCTGCGCGCGTGCTGGCGCACGGCGCGCCCGCCCACCCGGTAGCGCGCCACGAACTCCACCTCGGCCGTGTCCGCTCCGGTCAAGGCATGTTCACGGACCTGCAAGCCCAGCCACTTGACGCCGGGCTGCAGCTCGAACTGCGCCGGTCGTGCGCTGGCATGCCAGCTCGCCAAAAGGTAATCCAGCCGTGCCAGCACAAAGGCGCTGTAGCGCGATCGCATCAAGCGCTCCGCGGCGGGGGCGGGCTCACCCGCCAGAAGCGGCCCACAGCACTGAGCCAGGGGCAGCACCCGGCCGCGCACATCGGTACTGCCGCAGGGGCAATCAGTTTGGGCGGCCATGTGGCTTAGCCCTTGCGCGCCGCGCTTTCCTTCTTGTGCTCGTCGAGCGTGACCACCGGTGCGCTTTCCTTCTTCCAGGCGGCAAAGCCGCCGTCGATGTGGGCCACATTGCGCATGCCCATGTCCTGCAGCGTCTTGGTGGCCAAAGCACTGCGCCAGCCAGCGCCGCAGAACAGCACAAACTCTTTGGACTCGTCGGCGAAAACCGGCTTGTGATAAGGCGAGGACGGGTCGACCCAGAATTCGAGCATGCCACGCGGGGCCAGCAGGGCGCCCGCTACTGTGCCCTCGCGCTCGAGTTCGCGCACGTCGCGGATGTCGACGATCTGCATACGGCCATCGGCCAGGCGCGCACGCACCTGGTCCACGCTATAGGTGGTGACCTCGGCCATGGCTTCGTCGACGAGTTGCTGAAATCCCTTGGTGATCGGCATGAATGTCTCCTGTCAAAACTCCCATCATGCCAGCGCGCGCTGGATGATGATTTTCTGGATGTCGCTGGTGCCTTCATAAATCTGGCAGACCCGCACATCGCGGTAAATCCGTTCGAGCGGAAAGTCGCTCACGTAGCCGTAACCGCCCAGGGTCTGCAAGGCGGCGCTGCACACCCGCTCGGCCATTTCGCTAGCAAACAGCTTGGCCATGGCCGCTTCCTTCAGGCAGGGCTGGCCGGCGTCGCGCAGCGCTGCCGCATGCCAAATGAGCTGACGCGCCGCCTCCAGCTGCGTGGCGCAATCGGCCAGCCGAAAGCCCACCGCCTGGTGATGAATCAGCGCGGTGCCAAAGCTCTCGCGCTGCTTGGCATAGTCGATCGCAAAGTTCAGCGCGCTGCGCGCCATGCCCACGCTTTGCGCGGCAATGCCGATGCGCCCGCCTTCGAGCGCCGACAAGGCGATCTTGTAGCCCTCGCCTTCGGCGCCGATCAGGTTGTCGGCCGGGATGCGGCAGTTGTCGAAGTTGATCTGCGCGGTATCGCTCGAATGCTGACCCAGCTTGTCTTCCAGGCGCGCCACCTGGTAGCCCGGTGCGCTGGTGGGCACGATGAAGGCGCTCATGCCCTTCTTGCCGGCGGCCTTGTCGGTCACCGCAATCACGATGGCCACATCACCATTCTTGCCGCTGGTGATGAACTGCTTGACGCCGTTAATGACATAGTCGCCGCCCTGCTTGACGGCAGAGGTGCGCAAGGCCGAAGCGTCCGAGCCCACATGCGGCTCGGTCAGACAAAACGCACCCAGCATGCGCCCCTGGGCCAGCGGCACCAACCACTGCTTTTGCTGCGCGGGGCTACCGTATTTGAGCAAGATCGCATTGACCGGGCAGTTAGTCACGCTGATGACGGTGCTGGTGCCACCATCGCCAGCGGCAATTTCCTCCAGCACCAAGGCCAGGCTGAGGTAGTCCATGCCCGCGCCGCCCAGCTCCTCGGGCACACAGATCCCGTAAGCGCCCAGGGCCGCCAGGCCTTGGTGCACCGCCTTGGGAAAGTGGTGGGTCTTGTCCCACTCGGCCGCCTTGGGCCAGAGTTCGCGCTGAGCGAAGTCGCGCATCGCCTCGCGCACCATGGTCTGATCGGCATTGAGCAGCATCGCCTCTCCTGTGGCTTCACCAGGGCAAGTGCTGGCCGTCCTGGTTGATAAAAGCGCCTCGATGTTCGGGGCCAATGGCAGCCAGAACGCCGCGCATGCGCGTGACGCTGTCGGCCACGGTGAGGCTGGCGCCGGGCCCACCCATATCGGTCTGCACCCAGCCCGGGCTGAGCGCGAGCAAGGTGCAGTTGGGATAGTCGGCCTGGGCCGCGTGTACTGCCATATTGAGGGCCGCCTTGCTGGCGCGGTAGATCCAGCCGTAGCTGCTATCGGTGCCGGCAATGCTGCCCATCTGGCTGCTGATGAAGGCCAGGGGTGCACCGGGCTTGAGCAGGGGTGCAAGCTGCGGCAGGGCCTGCATGGCACCGAGCACATTGGTGCGCATGAGCCGGTCAAAGTCCGGCTGGGTCGGCGGACTGGAAGCCCCGTCCCGCTGCATCACCCCGGCCACATAAATCGCCAGGTCCAACTCTTCCCCGTCCAAGGCCCAGGCCAGGGCGCTGACGCTGGCCGGCTCGGCCACATCAAGCCGCAGGGTTTCGCAGCCCAACTGCTTGATGCGCTCAAGCCCCGCTTCATCACGGGCACTGGCGATCACCCGCCAGCCAGCGGCGGCGTACTGCCGTGCGAACTCCAGGCCGATGCCACGCGATGCGCCGATGATGAGGACGGTGCTCATTTCTTCCTCCCTCTCCCCTCTGGGGAGAGGGTTGGGGTGAGGGGCACGCCCGAGGAAACGGCGGTACTGCGCGAGCCCTCACCCCCGCCCTCTCCCAGAGGGAGAGGGAAAAAGACCACCTCTGCCTGCTTCACATCAGCTCCAGCGCCACTGCCGTGGCTTCCCCTCCGCCTATGCACAGGGTGGCCAGGCCCTTTTTGAGGCCGCGCGCTTGCATTGCATGGATCAGCGTGACCATGATGCGGGCGCCTGATGCGCCGATCGGGTGGCCCAGGGCGCAGGCGCCGCCGTTGACGTTGACGATATCGTGCGAGACCTTGAGCTCGTGCATCAGGGCCATGGGCACCACCGCGAAGGCTTCATTGACTTCCCACAGCTGCACATCGCCGACCGACCAGCCGGCCTTGGCCAGGGCCTTTTGGCTGGCGCCGACCGGTGCGGTGGTGAACCACTCGGGCGCCTGGGCATGGGTGGCGTGGCTGACGATGCGTGCCAGCGGCTTGCAGCCGAGCTTGGCGGCGGTACTTGCGCGCATCATCACCATGGCGGCGGCACCGTCGTTGATGGATGAGCTGGCCGCAGCGGTGATGGTGCCGTCCTTCTTGAAGGCCGGCTTGAGCGTGGGGATCTTGTCGATCTTGATCTTGCCAGGGCCTTCGTCCTTGCTGACCACCACCTCGCCTGCGCGGGTCTTGACCGTCACCGGCGTGATCTCCGTGGCAAAAGCGCCGCTGACTATGGCCTGCTGAGCCCGCTGCACCGAGGCCATGGCAAAGGCGTCCTGCTGCTCGCGCGTGAAGCTGTACTTGGCCGCGCAGTCCTCGCCAAAGGTGCCCATGCTGCGGCCGGCCTGGTAGGCATCCTCCAGGCCGTCGAGCATCATGTGGTCGTAGATCTTGTCGTGGCCCATGCGGTAGCCACTGCGGCCTTTGAGCATCAGGTAGGGCG
>CANHGF010000071.1 GCA_947460065.1 Comamonadaceae bacterium | reverse complement strand
TCTCGGCAAAGCTGTAGTGGGTCGCATGGAGCTGCAATTTGGGCGTGATGTAGCCAGCCGGCCAGACCCAGGGGCTGGACAGTTGGGCGCGGGCATACAGGCGGTCGGCATTGGTCTGGCTGGTCAGGCTGCGCAATGCCGAAAAGCGGGTGAAGTCGGTCTCGAGCACCGTCTCCAGCGGGCCTGCTGCCGAGGCCAGGCTGCTACCGTGGCGCAGAGCCAGTTGCGGCAGGCGGTCATAGGGGGGCACGATGGGCGAGAGCGGGTCCTGCAGGGTTTGCCACTGCAAAGCCCGCAAGCTGGCCTGAAATTGGCCCTGAGACCAGCTCAGGCCGAGATCGGCCGGCAGCAAACGCTGGGTCAGGGCCTTGCCCTGGCGCGGGAAGTCGCGCCAGTAGTCATCGTCGCTGACCCGGTTGAGGTTCAGGTTGTAGGCCAGGTTACCGGGCACACCCTCGCTCCAGCGCCCGCTGTGCTGCAGGGCGTAAGACCAACGCTGCTTCTCATTGATGCGGTCGTTGGGCATCAGGTTCAACCGCAAGCTGCCCCGATCGCTGCGCTCCAGATAACGCAGCTCGCTGCCCAGGTCCAGGCCGCGTTTGCTCATGAGGGTGGGTGTGAGGGTGGCGTCGTAATTGGGCGCAATATTGAAGTAGTAGGGCGCACTGAGCGTCAGGCCGCCGCTGGTGTCAAGCGCGTAGGTCGGCGGCAGCAGGCCGGATTTGCGCTTGTCACTGAGCGGAAAGCTCACCGTGCCGGGCCAGGCCAGGATGGTGGTGTCCTGAAACCGCAGCCGGATATGCTGGGCTTGGCCGACCTCGGCGTCAAAATCGAAGTCGAAGCGCTCGGCAGTGAACTCCCAGGCCGGCTTCCAGCTCTCCTCGTTATCGCGCTCACAGGTGGTGTAGCTGGCCGACACGGCACTCATGCGCTGATCGCCCTGGAATTCGAAGCGCTCGGCCTGGCCCTGGCCGCCGCTGCGAAAACGGAACTGCGGCTTGGCGAAGAAGCCCTCAAAGGTATCGATTCGCAGATGAAGCTCCTGGCCGCTGAACACATGGCCTGAACGGCTCAGGCGCACCGGCCCTGTGGCGGTCAGATTTTGCGTACCCTGCTCAAGATCAATGCGCTCGGCGCGCACGGCGGTCGGCCCGCGGCGCAGTTGGGCTTGACCATCGACGCTCAGGCGCACATCGGTCTGGCCGCTGATGCGCTCACCCGACACAAATGCCGGTGCCTGTTGCTCACTGTCCAGCGTCGGTTTTTCGATCAACATCGGCGACAGCCGCAAAGCGGGGCCGGGCATCTGCGCAGAGGCGCCCAGCATCCAGCCCAGGGCCAAGCATGCGCCAGCCCGATGAAAAAACCGCATGCAAAAAGCTAGGCGCATCGTGAATATGAGATAAACCCGTCTTTCGAGTCCGTCCTCGTTGAACAATTATCCATGACCCATCCTGCCTCCAGCGATGCACAAGCCCTGCCCGCAGCCACCAGCACGGCTGCGGTGAGCTGGGCTGACCCGGCCCGCGAGAGGGCCTTCGAGCATTGGCTCCAGGCCATCAGCACCGCCCACCCTGTGCAGCCCGCCAGCTTGCGGCCCGCTTCAGCCGATGCCAGCTTCAGGCGCTACCTGCGCGTGGACGGCAAGGATGGGCAAAGCCTGATCATCATGGACGCGCCGCCCGACAAGGAGGACTGCCGTCCCTTCGTCAAGGTGGCCGACCTGATGCAGCAGTCCGGGCTGCGGGTGCCGCAGGTACTGACCTGGGATCAGGGCCAGGGTTTCATGCTGCTGAGCGATCTGGGGGCACAGACCATGATGCAGACCATCAAGGCCGGTCCGGCCCAGGCCCTGCCCCTGCGCGGGCAGCCCACCCATGATCTGTTCCTGGCCGCCATCGATACCCTGGTGCGCTGGCAAAGCGCCTCACGGCCGGACGTTCTGCCACCCTATGACGACGCCCTGCTGGCGCGCGAGCTGGGGCTGTTCCCCGAATGGTATGTCGGAGGCCACCGCAAATTGACGCTGGAGCCGGCGCAACAGCAGACCCTTCAGGATGCCTTTGAACTCATACGGCGGCACAACCTTCAGGCGCTCGGTGGCGCACGGGTCTATGTCCACCGCGATTTCATGCCACGCAACCTGATGGCCAGCGCAGCAGGCGAGCCCCTGGGGGTGCTGGACTTTCAGGACGCGGTCTATGGCCCCATCACCTACGACATCGCCAGCCTGATGCGCGATGCCTTCATCAGCTGGGACGAGGAATTCGTGATCGACATCACCGTGCGCTACTGGCAGCAGGCGCGCAAGGCGGGCTTGCCGGTGGGGGCGGACTTCGGCGAGTTCTACGAGGCGGTCGAGTGGATGGGCCTGCAGCGCCACCTCAAGATCCTGGGCATCTTTGCCCGCCTGACGCTGCGCGACGGCAAGGCGCAATACCTGGCCGACACGCCGCGCTTCATCGCCTATGTGCGCCAGAGCGCGTCCCGCTACCGCCTGCTCGCGCCCCTGCTGCGCCTGCTCGAACAGATTGAAGGCGGCGCGCTGCAGGCCGGCTACACCTTCTGACCATGCCACGCTTTTTTGTCCCGGGCGCGCTGGTCGCAAAGCAGAGTCTGGCGTTGCCGGCCAGCGCCGCCCGCCATGTGCAGGTGCTGCGCCTTCAGCCCGGGCAGGAGATCACGCTGTTCAACGGCGAGGGCGGCCAATGGCAGGCGCGCATCACCGCGATGGGGCGCAGCGATGTGCAGGTCGAGCTGCTGCAATGGCAGGCAACAGAGCGCGAGCCGCAGCGGCGGGTGCATCTGGGCTTGGGCATGCCGGCCAATGAGCGCATGGACTGGCTGGTGGAAAAAGCCACCGAGCTGGGCGCGGCCAGCCTCTGGCCCTTGCAGACCGCGCACAGCGTGCTGCGCCTGAGCGGCGAGCGCGCCGGCAAGAAGCGGCTGCATTGGCAGGCGGTGGCGACAGCCGCCAGCGAGCAGTGTGGCGGCAACCGGTTGCCCGAGGTTGGACCCATCAGCGATTTGCCGCACTGGCTGGCCGGCGCCCCGAAAGCGCCGCTGCGCTGCCTGCTCTCGCTCGACGCGCAAGCGCTCCCGCTGGACACCTTGCTTGCACAGGCCAGCGCGCAGGCCGAGGTCGTATTCCTCAGCGGTCCTGAGGGCGGCCTTTCGGCCGGTGAGGAGGCGCAAGCCAGGGCTGCGGGCTTTGTGCCCGTCAGCCTGGGCGCGCGCGTGCTGCGGGCTGAGACCGCCGCACTGGCCGCTTTGAGCCTGGCCGTGCTCGGTCGCCGCGGCTGAGCGGGCGCACCTTGCGGCGGCAGGCCCGTCGCACGGGAGTCAAGGCGCTACATGCGGTGGCTGTATAAACGAGTCCTTATGAATGCAAACCTGTGGCTACTGGTGGCCTGCCAAGGCCTGTTTTTTACCAACAATGTGACCTTCATCGCCATCAACGGTCTGGTGGGCCTGAGCCTGGCGCCGCTGGGCTGGATGGCCACGCTGCCGGTCATGGGCTATGTGGTCGGGGGGGCACTATCGACCGGCCTGGTGGCGCGCACCCAAAAAAGCCTGGGCCGCAAGATGTCCTTCCAGATTGGCCTGGCCGTTGGCGGCGCCTCGTCCCTGCTGTGCGCCTGGGCTGCCTACAGCAGCAACTTCTGGCTGCTGGTGGCGGCCACGGTGGTGGCCGGTTACTACAACGCCAATGCGCAGCTCTACCGCTTTGCGGCGGCCGAGCTGGCCGCACCTGCAGCGCGTGAGAAGGCGGTGTCGCTGGTCATGGCCGGCGGCCTGATCGGCGCGATTGCCGGGCCCAATCTGGCGGCAGCCACCAAGTCCCTGACGACCGTGCCTTTTGCTGGCGCATATTTTTCGCTGGCTCTGGTGGCTGTGCTGGGCATGCTGGTGCTGTCCTTCATCGAGTTTCCACCAGCGCCGCCCAAGACCCATGCTGGCGGCGGCCGGCCGCTGTCGCAGATCGCTCGCCAGCCCACCTTCATCATCGCTGCCGGGGCAGGCGCACTGAGCTACGGGGTGATGAACCTGCTGATGGCGGCCACGCCGCTGGCCATGCAGACCTGTGGGCTGCCGTTTTCCGATGCCGCTTTGGTGCTGCAATGGCATGTGATCGGCATGTTCGCGCCAGGCTTTTTTACCGGGCATCTGATCAAGCGCCTGGGCACGCTCAATGTCATGACCATCGGGCTTATTCTCAATATTGCTTGCGTCGTCGTGGCGGTAGCCGGCGTGGAGCTGAGAAATTTTGAGATCGCGCTGTTCCTGCTGGGCGTGGGCTGGAATTTCCTGTTCACCGCCAGCACCGCCCTGTCGCTGTCGACCTACCGACCCGAAGAACGCGACAAAGCCCAGGGGGCGCTCAACTTCTGCGTCTTCGCTGTGATGGCGGTGTCCTCCTTCGCCTCGGGCGTACTGGTCACCTCGCAGGGCTGGACCTGGCTCAATCTGGGCTCGCTGCTGCCGCTGGGCATCACCGGCGCGGGCCTGGCCTGGCTGGCCATCAACCGGCGTCCACCGCCAACCGCCAGCGCCTGAATCGGGCCGGGCCCGCCTGGCTCAGGCGGGCAGGCGGGAAATCACTTGGGCCACGGCCGCGGTGAGTTTTTTGGCGTAGGGCACATGCAAAAACTCATTGGGCCCGTGGGCATTGCTCTTGGGCCCAAGCACGCCACAAACCATCATCTGCGCCTTCGGAAAGCCCTGGCTGAGCAGACTCATCAGCGGAATGGTGCCGCCCTGGCCGATGGTGGCGCAAGGCGCGCCAAAACAGGCTTGCGAGGCGCTTTGCAGGGCCTGCTCCAGCCAGTCAGCCGTCGTCGGCGCATTCCAGCCATTGGCCCCGCCGCCACCTTCGAAAGTGACCTTGGCCTGATAGGGCGCGTTGTCTTCCAGCAGGGCCTTGAGGTCCTGTACCGCACGGGCTGCATCGACCAGCGGCGGCAGGCGCAATGAGAGCTTGAAGGCGGTATAAGGCCGCAGCACATTGCCGGCATCGCGCAGCGCGGGCAGGCCCTCGGCGCCGGTCACGCTCAAAGTGGGCCGCCAGGTGCGGTTGAGCAGGGCCTCCACCGGGTCGCGGGTCATGGGCAGGGTCACCAGGCTGGCGCCGCCGCAATCATGGTGGGCCCAGGGAAAGCGCTGGTAGAGCTCCTCGCCCAGAATCTGTGCGGTTACCTGCGCCTGCGCCAGCCTGTCAGCCGGCACCTCGCAGTGAAACTGCGGCGGCAGCAGACGGCCGGTCGCGCTGTCTTCCAGGCGCTCGAGCAGGTGGCGCATGATGCGAAAGCTCGAAGGCACCACGCCGCTGGCATCGCCCGAATGCACGCCCTCGGTCAGCACCTCGACCTTGAGCGTGCCGGTCAGATTACCGCGCAAGCTGGTGGTCAACCACAGCTGGTCGTAGTTGCCGGCGCCAGAATCCAAACACACCACCAGGGCCACATCGCCCAGCCGTGGCCTGAGCGCATCCACATAGGGCAGCAAGTCGTAGGAGCCGCTTTCTTCGCTGGTTTCGATCAGCCCGACGATGCGTGGGTGGGGCAGGGCCTGGCTTTTGAGCGCCTGTATGGCAGCAACGCTGGCATAGACGGCGTAGCCGTCATCGGCGCCGCCGCGGCCGTAGAGCTTGCCGTCCTCGTAATGGGCGGTCCAGGGACCGAGGTCGCTGCGCCAGCCCGCAAATTCAGGCTGTTTGTCCAGGTGGCCATACATCAGCACCGTAGGCTGGGCGGCGTTTGAGCCTGCGGGCACCGGCCGGGTGGCGGCCACCTCGAAAAAAATCACCGGTGTGCGCCCGGGCAGGCGCAGCACCTCCAGCCTCAAGCCAGGCACCTTCTGCCCCAGCACCCAATCGGCGGCTTGCCGCACCACGGTGTCAATATGGCCGTGCTCTGCCCACTGCGGATCGAACATCGGCGACTTGGCGGGGATGGCGATGTAGTCGCTCAGCCGCGCCACGATGTCCTGGTCCCACTGCGCGCTGATTTGCTCGAGGGCCAATGCACTGTTGAGGACGGCGGTGGGCAGCGGGGCATTCATGGTGGGCTCCAAAGGTTCAGGGCAGCGAGGCCTCAGTGTGCGCCCAAATCCAGGGCCTGTGTTGCAGCTCGAAATCCGCGACTCAGGCGCCGCGCTGCAGCTTGAACACCGCCCGACTGGCCCGGGCATTGGGCCACCAGCGCACCGGCCGGCCCTCCTGCAGGCCAAACTCATCGAGGATGCGCAGCTGGTTCTTCTGCGCCAGGGCACGAAAGTCGCGCAAGGTACCGACACGGATGTTGGGCGTGTCATACCACTGGTAGGGCAAGACCTTGGTCACCGGCATACGCCCGCGCAGCACCGCCAAGCGGTTGGGCCAGTGCGCAAAATTAGGAAAGGCAACGATGGCGGTGCGACCGACGCGGGCGGTCTCACGCAGCATCACCTCGGCATTGCGCAGGTGCTGCAGAGTGTCAATCTGCAAAACCACATCAAAGGAGCTGTCGGCAAACAAAGCCAGCCCCTCGTCCAGATTAAGCTGAATCACATTGACGCCGCGGGCCACACAGGCTTGTAAATTGGCGTCGTCGAGCTCGACACCGTAGCCGCTGCAGCCGCGCTCGCGCATCAGATAAGACAGCAGCTCACCAGTGCCGCAGCCCAGGTCAAGCACCCGAGAGCCCGCAGGCACCAGCGCAGCCAGGGTCTGCAGGTCAGCGGAAACAAACGCCTGGCTCACAAGCTCACCCGGTCAAAGTAGGAGCGCACCACCGCCAGATAGCGGGGGTCGTCGAGTAAAAAAGCGTCATGGCCGTGTGGTGCATCGATTTCGGCATAGCTCACGTCGCGCTGATTGTCGAGCAGGGCCTTGACCAACTCGCGGCTGCGCTTGGGCGAAAACCGCCAGTCGGTGCTAAAGCTCACCAGCAAAAAGCGCGCGCGCGCAGCTGCAAAGGCCCGGGCCAGATCGCCGCCATGCCCGCGCGCTGGGTCAAAATAATCCAGCGCCCGGGTGATCAGTAAATAAGTGTTGGCGTCAAAGTATTCGGCAAATTTGTCGCCCTGGTGGCGCAAATAGCTCTCGATTTCAAACTCGATGTCCTGGGTGGTGAACTGATAGGGGCGCCCTGCGGCCAGCTGCCCGGCCACCGCCCTGAGCTCGCGGCCGAACTTCTCGTTCATCACATCGTCGCTGAGGTAGGTGATATGACCGATCATGCGGGCGATGCGCAGGCCCCGCTTTGGCAAAACCCCGTGGCGGTAAAAATGTCCGCCGTGAAAATCGGGGTCGGTCACGATGGCGCGGCGCGCCACCTCATTGAAGGCAATGTTTTCTGCCGTGAGGTTGGGCGCGCTGGCCACCACCACCGCATGTCTGACCCGCTCGGGATACTGCAAGGCCCAGCTCAGGGCCTGCATGCCGCCGAGGCTGCCACCCATGACCGCTGCCAGCTGCTCTATGCCCAGGCGGTCAAGCAGCCGGGCCTGGGCATGGACCCAGTCTTCGACGGTGAGCACCGGAAAGTCGGCGCCGTAGATCTGGCCGGTATCGGGATGGCGGTGCATCGGCCCGGTCGAGCCAAAGCAGGAGCCCAGGTTGTTGACACCGATGACAAAAAACCGATCGGTGTCCAGCGGCTTGCCAGGCCCGATCATGTTGTCCCACCAGCCCTGCGAGCGCGGCAGTACCTGCCCCTGCGCATCCAGGTAGACGCCGGCCACATGGTGCGAGGCGTTCAGGGCATGGCAGATCAGCACCGCGTTATTGCGCTGGGCATTGAGCTGGCCGTAGGTTTCATAGCTCAGGTCGTAGGCGCGCACACTGGCCCCGCTGGCCAGGGCCAGCGGCTGCTCAAAATGCATGGACTGCGGCGTCGCAATGAGTGTCAAAACTAGCCTCGAAAAATACAAAACCCGGCATCGCTAAGGCGATCCGGGCTGTGCGGGTGTCGTCTTTAGCTGAATTTTTTGAGCGCCCGCAAGCTGAGCAAATCGGCGCTGTCGCCCAAGTATATCCGGCTCAAACACTGGCCTTGAAGCCCGGCAGGGCCAGCGCGAGCAAGCCCAGCACCGCAAAAATCAGCGCGCTGATGCGATGCACCAGGGCGATCGGCAGGCGCCGGGTCAAGCGCTCGCCCAGCCAGACCACCGGCACATTGGCCAGCATCATGCCCAAAGTAGTGCCCACCACCACCTGCAGCAGCGCGTCATAGCGCGCCGCCAGCATGACGGTGGCCACCTGGGTCTTGTCACCCATCTCGGCCAAGAAAAATACCACCACCGTGGTCAGCAGAACGCCAAAGCGCGGAGCGCCACTGCCTTCGCCCTCGTCCAGACTATCGGGAATGAGCATCCACACCGCCATGGCTAGAAAGGACAGCCCCAAGCCCCAACGCAAGACCTCGGGCCCGATCAAGTTGGCGATCCAGACGCCAAGAGCACCGGCCAGGCCATGGTTGGCCAGCGTGGCGATCAGGATGCCCAGGGCGATGGTCCAGGGCCGCTTGTAGCGCGCCGCCAACACCAGCGAGAGCAATTGGGTCTTGTCACCCATCTCCGCCAAGGTCACCAGACCCGTGGAGACAAATAAAGCTTCCATGAGTCGAGGCATTTTAGAACGCAGCCTGCGCCGGTCTGGCCATGAGGCGACCCAAGGCCATGCACCGATGATGGGCGCAAGTCGCGCCTGGCACGAACAAGGCGCATTTCTTGCTTTGTTTTGGTGCGGGCGCTGTATCTCAGGGATTTATGCACCAAGTTGCAGCATTTTTATATCTTTAAGCCGAAAATTCTCATGGAAGCACTGAAACAGGGATCAGATGCATTGTTCATCTTGTTGGGGGGCATCATGGTGTTGGCCATGCATGCTGGTTTTGCATTTCTGGAGCTGGGCACGGTACGCAAGAAAAATCAGGTCAACGCTCTGGTCAAGATCCTGGTCGACTTTTCGGTCTCCACCGTGGCCTACTTCTTGGTGGGCTACAGCGTTGCTTATGGCACCAGCTTTTTTGTCAGCGCCGAAACCCTGGCCGCCAAAAATGGCTACGAGCTGGTCAAGTTTTTCTTTCTCCTAACCTTCGCGGCCGCCATTCCGGCCATCATTTCGGGCGGCATCGCCGAGCGGGCGCGGTTTTACCCGCAACTGATCGCCACGGCGGTCATCGTCGGCCTGGTCTACC
>CANHGF010000070.1 GCA_947460065.1 Comamonadaceae bacterium | reverse complement strand
GGTGGCGCCCGACAGGCGCGCGACGCCTTCGATGATGGCGCTCTTGCCGTCGACCTGGATCTTCGCGCCCAGGCGAACCATCTCGTTGACATGCATGAAGCGGTTTTCGAAGATGGTCTCGGTGACCTTGCTGCTGCCATGCGCAATCACATTGAGCGCCATGAACTGCGCCTGCATGTCGGTGGGAAAGCCCGGGTACTCGGTGGTGCGGAAAGACTGGGCCTTGAGCCGACCGGCCGACTGCACGCGGATGCCGTCATCGTGCGCCGTGATGCGGGAACCTGCGGCCTGCAGTTTTTCAATGACGGCGTCCAGGTGGTCGGCGCGGCCGTGGCGCAAAAAGGCTTCGCCGCCGGTGGCGGCCACCGCGCACAAAAAAGTACCGGCCTCAATGCGGTCGGCCACCACCTGGTGCGTGCAACCGTGCAGGCGCTCGACGCCCTCGATACGAATGCGGCTGGTGCCATGGCCCTCGATGCGCGCGCCCATCTTGATCAGCATCTCGGCCAGATCGCTGACCTCGGGCTCCTGGGCGGCGTTTTCCAGCACGGTCACGCCTTGGGCCAGCGTGGCTGCCATGAGGAAATTCTCGGTGCCGGTGACCGTGACCATGTCGGTGGTGATGCGCGCGCCTTTGAGGCGCGTGGCGCCGCCGGCCAGCGTAGCGATCATGTAGCCGTGCTCGACGGTGATCTGCGCACCCATGGCCTGCAAGCCCTTGATATGCTGATCCACCGGACGCGAGCCGATGGCGCAGCCACCGGGCAGCGACACCGTGGCGCGGCCAAAGCGCGCCAGCAGCGGGCCCAGGGCCAGCACCGAAGCGCGCATGGTCTTGACCAGCTCGTAAGGCGCCTCGGGCTTGTCCAGCGTGCGGGCGTCCAGGCGCACCCGCGTGGTCAGGGATTCATCGCGCTGGGCCTGCACGCCCATGTTGCGCACCAGCTTGAGCATGGTGGCCACGTCCTGCAGGCGCGGCACGTTTTCCAAGACCACGGCCTCTTCGGTCAGCAGCGCGGCGCACAGCTCGGGTAAGGCTGCGTTCTTGGCACCGGAAATGTCCACCGTACCCTGCAGGGTCCGGCCGCCGCGGATGCGCAATTTGTCCATCTCAAGCCCCTTGCGCCGACCACTCGGCCGGCGTCAGTGTCTTCATGGACAGGGCGTGTACCTCGTCGGTCTGCATGCGCCGGCCCAGGGTGGCATAGACCTTCTGGTGGCGCTGGATCAGGCGCAGGCCCTCAAAGGCGCTGGAGACGATCACCGCCTGCCAGTGGCGGCCGTCGCCGGAGACGTCCAGGTGCTGGCAGGGCAGGCCGGCGGCGATCAGGGCTTGAAGTTCTTGGGCGGTCATCGCTTTTGCCTTAACTGCGGATTTTGAAACCGATGCGCAGCAGGTGCAGAGCTACAGCGCTCATGACCAGGCAGGCCGAACCCACCAGCGCCAGACTGATCCAGGGCGAGACATCGCTGTGCCCTAAAAAGCCATGGCGAAAGCCATCGATCATGTAGAAAAACGGATTGAAATGGCTGGCCGTCTGCCAGAAGTCTGGCAGTGAATGGATGGAGTAAAAAACACCGGACAGGAAAGTCATGGGCATGATCACGAAATTCTGAAAGGCGGCCATCTGATCGAATTTTTCAGACCACAAGCCAGCAATGATGCCCATGGCCGAAAGCAGCCCGGCGCCCAGCACTGCAAAAGCGGCGATCCACAGCGGCGCGGCCCAGGGCAAGCTGGAGAACCAGACGGTAACGAGCAACACCCCCAGGCCGACCACCAGCCCACGCACCATGGACGACAGCATATAGGCGCAGAACCAGTTCCAGGGGCTCAAGGGCGTGAGCAGGACGAAGACCAGATTGCCCATCATCTTGCTCTGAATCAACGAAGACGAGCTGTTTGCAAAGGCGTTTTGCAGCACGCTCATCATCACAAGGCCAGGGATCAGGAAGTCGGTGTAACCCACACCGGGGTAGACCTGCACACGGTCCTGCAGCACATGGCCGAAGATCAGCAGATACATCAGCGCGGTCAGCACCGGCGCAGCAACGGTCTGGAAAGCCACTTTCCAAAAGCGCAGCACTTCCTTGTAAAACAGGGTCAGCCAACCGCTCATGCCAGCTCCTCAGCCGTAGCGGCCACACCCGGCTGGCAGTTCATGACCTCCAGGAAGACATCTTCGAGGTCGGCCTTACGTATTTCGACATCCTGCGGCTGCAAGCCCGCCTGGCGCAAGATCGCCAGATGGGTTTCGATCTCCTGCGCATCGTGGGCCGGCAGTTGCACCACCCGGCCCGTGACCCGGGCCTTGACCGCCAGCAAAGGCGGCAGCTCATGGTCAAGCTTGAAACGCATCACATTGGACGAGGCGTTTTGCAGCAGGTCGCAGGTGTTCGACAAAGCCACCACCTTGCCATTTTTAAGCATGGCGATGCGCGGGCACAGGGCCTCGGCCTCTTCCAGGTAATGGGTGGTCAGCAAGACGGTGCTGCCTTGGCGGTTGAGCTTGGCGATGAACTGCCACAAGGTCTGGCGCAGCTCCACGTCGACGCCGGCCGTCGGCTCGTCGAGCACGATCACCCTGGGCTTGTGAACCAGCGCTTGCGCAACTAGCACCCGGCGCTTCATGCCGCCGGAGAGTTGGCGCATATTGGCTCCGGCCTTGTCGGCCAGACCCAGGCATTCGAGCAACTCGTCAATCCAGGCCTCGTTGCGCCGAACCCCAAAGTAGCCCGACTGTATGCGCAGGGTCTCGCGAACGCTAAAAAAAGGATCGAACACCAGTTCCTGCGGGACCACGCCCAAGCAGCGACGGGCCTGGGCAAAATCGGCGATCACATCGTAGCCATGGACCTTGACCGCCCCGCCACTCGGTCGCGAAAGTCCGGCCAGGATGCTGATCAGGGAAGTCTTGCCGGCGCCATTAGGCCCGAGCAGGCCGAAGAACTCACCTTCCTCAATGTCGAAGCTGACCTGGTCCAGAGCCTGTACGACGGCGCCGCTGCCGCGCGATCGATACTGTTTGGAGACGGACTGAAAGGATATGGCAGGCATGAAACCCGCCATTTTAGGCTGCGCGGGCTGCGTCTGGCCTGAAGCGGCCCTGACCGCCCTTTAGCCGGCCGGCAAAAGCTCGGCCACCCCGTAGAGGCCGGCGAGCTTACGCAGGCGCTCGGGCAAGCGCTCAACCTCGAACTGCCAGCCCATGGACACCACGTCGCGGCGGCACTCAAGCAGCACCGCCAACACGGAGGAATCAAAATGCTCCAGCGCCCCGGCATCAACCCGCACCACCGGCGCGCCCCGGCTCAGGCGCAAGGCCTCCCGCAAGGCCCGGGTGCAGGCATTGGCCCGGGCGTGGTTGACCACGGCTGGCAGACGCAGCTGGGTCACGGCGGGAGGTGCGGCGGCGGTCATGCTCAACCTTTTTTGGCGACGCTGCCGGACTTGTTGCGCTCGGCCAGGGTGGCAATGAGGCCGTCGATGCCGCGGGCGGTGATTTCCTGGGCGAACTGTGAGCGGTAAGTCTCGACCAACCAGACGCCCAGCACATTGAGGTCATAGATGCGCCAACCGGCTGGCGTTTTTTCCATGCGGTAATCGATCTGTATCGGGTCGCCCCGGCCTATGACCTCCGAACGAACAATCACCTCGGTATCGCCCGGGCTGGCGCGCAAGCCCTTGACCGATATCGTCTGGTCCTTGACCTGGCTGAGCGCGCCCGAGTAGGTGCGCACCAGCAAGGCCTTGAACTCTTCCTGCAGCCGCTTTTGCTGCTCAGGCGTGGCCTGGCGCCAGCTTCGGCCCACGGCAGCGGCAGTCATGCGGGTGAAGTTGATGTGCGGCATCACCTTGCCATCGACAAAGGTGGTGATCTTGCGGACGTCGCCGCCTTGCACATCCTTGTCGTTCTTGATGGTCTCCAGCACATCGGTCGACAGCCGCCGGATCAGCTGATCGGGCTCTTCCTGGGTCTGCGCCACGCCCGCAAAGCCGGCCAGTGCAGACACCAAAAAAATCAAGGTATTTCTTCGAATCAATTGGAAACTCATGGCAAGGCTTTCATTCAAAGGCAGGCGCTAGCTCATCGGGCCGGCGCAACAGGTTCTGGCAGGTCGTAGCGCTCCTCGGGAGGCGGCGTCACTTTGGGCAGGTCGCCGGTACCCCGCCTGCGCTGCAGGTGGGCATCGCGCACAAAGGTGTATCTGTCCAGAGCAGCCGCGTCAATGAAACGGCCAGCGTCCATCACGCTGGAGCGCAGATTGACCAAGCGCAAGCCGGACAAGGTGGCACGAACTGTGGTTTCTTCGATCATACGTACCCCATCCCCCTTCCAGTCCACAGACAGCGCGGCCGTATCGCGCAGGGTCGAGGGGCCCAGCAAAGGAAGTACCAGGTAAGGCCCGCTGGCCAAGCCCCAATGGCCCAGGGTCTGGCCGAAGTCCTCACGGTGACGCTGCAAGTCCACGCCGGAGGCCACGTCGATCACACCGAAAAGCCCCACCGTGGTGTTGATACCGACCCGCGCCAGAGTCTGGGCCGACTCACGTGGCTTGAGCTGCAGCACGTTATTGACCAGGGACCAGACATCGGAGATGTTGCCGAAGAAATTACTCACCCCAGTGCGAACCAGCTCAGGCACCACGGCCCGATAGCCGCGAGCCACCGGCTGCAGCACCGCTTCGTCGACCGCCTCGTTGAAGCGCCAAACTTGACGGTTGTAGTTTTCCCAGGGGTCGCGCGGATCGGCCGCGGCCCCCGTGCTGACCGTTGCACAGCCGGCCAGACCGAACTGCAGAGCCAGCACCAACAGGAGGGCGCTGCAGCGGCGCAAGGCAGACATCATGGCTTGCCCCCTGCGGCCGCAGGGGCATCGGCCGCCTTGTTGTAGAGGAACTGGGCTATCAGGTTTTCCAGCACCACCGCCGATTGTGTGGTGGTGATCAGGTCGCCGGAGGCCAAATTCTTGTCGGCAGCACCGGCCTCGATGCCGATGTACTGCTCACCCAGCAGCCCGCTGGTCAGGATTTTCAGTGAGCTGTCCTTGGGGAACACGTAGCGCTTATCCAGCGACAAGCGCACATTGGCTTGGTAATGGGTGTCGTCAAAACCAATCGACTCTACCCGGCCGACCACCACGCCCGCACTTTTGACTGCTGCACGCGGCTTGAGCCCGCCAATATTGTCGAAGCGGGCGGCGACGGTGTAGCTGTTGTCGGTAAAGCTCAAGGTCAACAAATTGGCCGCTTTCAGGGACAGAAACAGCAGTGCGGCGGCGCCGATCACCACGAACAGACCCACCCAGGGATCCTTGTTGGAGCGTTGCATAGGAGCTTTCAGGAAAAACCGTTCTTTGAACTATGAACGGAAAAGAACGGCCTTGCGCTGACAAGGTCAGCAAAGCTGAGCAAAAAGATAGATATTTTCTCATGCGGCCGGCGAGCCACATACCATCGACATTTACACAAACTCAAAGACTGAACATGGCAGCGGTCAACAAAAAGTCCAACCCAAGCACGGCCAAGGAGGCCTGGACCACCGTCAGGGTGGTGGCGCGCGCTACGCCCTCGGGCGTGGCCTGGGCTTCAAAGCCCTGGTAGAGCGCGATGAAGGTGACCGTCACGCCGAACACCAGGGTCTTGATCACCCCATTGCCCACGTCGCGCAAGGCGTCGACGCCGCCTTGCATCTGACTCCAGAACGAGCCCGGGTCAACGCCGATCATCACCACGCCGACGAGCCAGCCGCCCAAAATGCCGACCGCGCTGAACACCGCCGCCAGCAGCGGCATGGCGATGATGCCGCCCCACAGGCGGGGCGCCAATATACGGCTGACCGGGTCGACGGCCATCATTTCCATGGCCGACAACTGCTCGCCAGCTTTCATCAAACCGATTTCAGCGGTCAGGGCGGTACCAGCACGGCCGGCAAACAGCAGTGCGCTGACCACGGGCCCTAACTCGCGCACCAAGCTCAAGGCCACCAGCAAGCCCAGGGCTTCGGCTGAGCCATAGCGCTGCAAGGTGTAATAGCCCTGCAGGCCCAGCACAAAGCCAACAAACAGGCCCGAGACGGTGATGATGGCCAGCGAGTAATTGCCCAAGAAGAAAATCTGATCGCGCACCAATCCAAAGCGCCTCAGCGTGGCAGGCGACAGCGCCAGCAGGCGGACGAAAAGCCGCGCCGCATGGCCCAGATCGGCCAGCTTGACGCGGGTGGCCAGGCCGATGGCAGCCAGCCCGGCCAGGAGATCAGGACGCTTCACCGAGCCCCCTTGCTACGGCCGGATCGGGAGCGCGGGCCGAAGTCGGTGTCGGCATCGACCCCCGGGTAGTGAAACTTCACCGGTCCCTGGCTGAGCGCGTTGACAAACTGATGAACCAATGGGTCGCTCGACTGCTTGACTTCCTCGGGCGTGCCTTCGGCGGCGATGCCCCCATTGGCCAGAATCACCACCCGGTCGGCGATGCGGAAGGTTTCTTCCAGATCGTGCGAAACCACAATGGTGGTGATGCCCAGGGTGTCGTTGAGCTGGCGTATGAGCTGAGCAGCGGTACCCAGAGAAATCGGGTCCAGTCCGGCAAAGGGTTCGTCGTACATGATGAGCTCGGGGTCGAGCGCGATCGCCCGAGCCAAGGCCACCCGCCGCGCCATGCCGCCGGAAATCTGCGCAGGCCGCAGATCGCGCGCGCCTCGCAGACCGACCGCGTCGAGCTTCATCAACACGATATCGCGAATCAACTCGGGCGCCAGGCGGGTGTGCTCGCGCAGGGGAAAGGCGACATTGTCAAAAACGCTCAGGTCGGTGAAGAGCGCGCCAAACTGAAACAACATGCCCATGCGGCGGCGCATCGCATACAGGGCGGAACTATCCATCTCGGCCACATCTTGGCCATCGAACAAGACCTGACCTGCGCTGGCCCGCTGCTGGCCGCCGATCAGCCGCAAGACTGTGGTCTTACCACCGCCGGAGGCGCCCATCAGGGCGGTCACCTTGCCGCGCGGCACGGTCAAATTCATGCGATCGAGGATGACGCGATCGCCCCCGCTGCCCGGATAGGCAAAGTTGACCTGCCTGAACTCAACCAGGGCTTGGACGGGGGCGGGGATGTCGGACATGGGGGCAAGCCGGGCGACTCATGACCGGCAGAGGCCTCATCATAGCGGCCGGCAATGCCCTCAGCGCGGCAAGTCCGAGTGCCCCATCAGGAATTCATCGACCGCGCGGGCCGCCTGGCGCCCCTCACGGATGGCCCAGACCACCAGCGATTGGCCCCGGCGCACATCGCCGGCTGCAAACACCTTGGGCACATTGGTCAGGTAGCCGCCGGTGAAATCGGTGCTGGCCTTGGCATTGCCCCTGGGGTCTTTGTCGACGCCAAAGCCGTCGAGCAGGCTGGCCAGCGGATTGACAAAACCCATGGCCAGCAGCACCAGATCAGCCTTGTGCTCCTGCTCAGTGCCAGGCACTTCGACCAGTTTGCCGTCTTTCATTTCGACCCGTGCCGTGATCAAGCCGGTGACCTTGCCGGCCTTGCCGACCAGGGCCTTGGTCGAGATCGCAAATTCTCGCTGGCAGCCTTCTTCATGGCTGGAGCTGGTGCGCAACTTGAGCGGCCAGTAAGGCCAGACCAGGGGCTTGTTCTCCTGCTCGGGCGGCTCGGGCATCACCTCAAACTGGGTCACGCTGAGGGCGCCGTGGCGGTTGCTGGTGCCCACGCAGTCCGAGCCGGTATCGCCACCGCCGATCACGATCACATGCTTGCCGGCAGCCAAGAGCTGACCTTTGAGCTTGTCGCCCGCATTGACCTTGTTTTGCTGCGGCAGGAACTCCATAGCAAAGTGCACGCCCTCGAGCTCCCGTCCAGGCACAGGCAGGTCGCGGCTTTGCTCCGAACCTGCGGCCAGTAGCACCGCATCGAACTGCTGACGCAGCTCATCGGGGCTGATGGTGGTCTTGGCGTCATTGGTGACCTTGCTGCCCGGGCCTTCGGCGGGCAGGCTGCCGATCAGGGTGTTGACTTTGAAGACCACGCCTTCGGCCTGCATTTGCTCGATGCGCCTATCGATGTGGGTCTTTTCCATCTTGAAATCGGGGATGCCGTAACGCAGCAACCCACCAATGCGGCTGTTCTTCTCGAAGACGGTGACGTCATGGCCGGCGCGGGCGAGTTGCTGCGCCGCCGCCAAACCGGCCGGCCCCGAGCCGACCACTGCCACGCTGCGCCCGCTCTTGTGCTTGGGCGGCTGAGGCTGAACCCAGCCTTCGGCCCAGGCGCGGTCGATGATGGCGTGCTCGATGGACTTGATGCCCACCGGGTCATCGTTGACGTTGACCACGCAGGCCGCCTCGCAGGGCGCCGGGCAGATGCGGCCGGTAAATTCCGGGAAGTTATTGGTGCTGTGGAGCACGGTGATCGCGTTCTTCCAGTCGCCCTGGTAAACCAGGTCGTTGAAGTCCGGAATGATGTTGTTGACCGGGCAGCCGCTGTTACAAAACGGCGTGCCGCAGTCCATGCAGCGGGCGGCCTGTTTCTTGGACTGCGCCTCATCGAGGCCGACGACAAATTCCTTGTAGTGCTTCAGGCGCTCGGTGACCGGCTTGTAGGCCTCTTCGATGCGCTCAAATTCCATGAAGCCTGTGACTTTTCCCATGATGTTTCCTTTTCTGCTTCGGGTGCTTCAGGCGGTCACCGGCTTGGCGGCCTGGGCCGCCTTGCGGGCATGGATCTCGCCAAGCGCACGCTTGTACTCGTTGGGGAAGACCTTGACGAATTTCAAACGGGCGGTCTCCCACTGGTCCAGCAGGCTGCGCGCGCGCTGGCTGCCAGTCCACTTGAAATGGTCTTCCAGCAGTTTCCTCAGCTGAGCCTCGTCGGACTGGTCGCGGTGCCAGACCTTGCGATCGATCTGGGCCCCCTGCTCGGCGGTGCTGAGCACCTTCTCGAGGCTGACCATGGCCGGGTTGCAGCGGGAGGCGAACTGTCCATCTTCGTCATACACATAGGCCACGCCACCCGACATACCTGCGGCGAAGTTACGGCCGGTCTGGCCAAGTACAGCCACCGTGCCGCCGGTCATGTATTCGCAGCCATGGTCGCCGGTGCCCTCAACCACCGCAGTCGCGCCCGACAGGCGCACCGCAAAGCGCTCGCCGGCCACGCCTGCAAAAAACGCTTCACCGCTGGTGGCGCCGTACATGACGGTATTGCCGACGATGATGTTTTGGGCCGCTGCGCCACGGAAGTCCAGGCTGGGCCGTACCACCACCCGACCGCCAG
>CANHGF010000069.1 GCA_947460065.1 Comamonadaceae bacterium | reverse complement strand
TACAAAACCGGTGGCCTTGGCAGCGGTTTCCTCCGGGCTTTGACCGCGGCGGTACAAGGCCGACCCCAGTCCAAATCCGTTCGCGCCCGCTTTGGCGTAGACAGACATGTTCTCGGGCGTGATCCCGCCGACCGGGAACATCAGGGTCGCCGGCGGCAGCACCTGCCGCAGGGCCCCCAGGACTGAAGCCCCGATCAGCTCGGCCGGGAAAAGCTTCAGGGCGCTTGCGCCTTCCCTGAGGGCCATGAACGCTTCGGTGGGCGTCGCTACACCTGGCACGCAAATCAAACCACGGTCTCGGGCAGCGCGAATGATCTCGGGATCGCAATGAGGCGAGACGATGAGTTGGCCGCCCGCCTCGGCCACCTCCCGCACCTCGGCCACCCTCGTCACCGTACCGGCTCCCAGGAGGCAGCCGGAGGGAAAGTGTTGGCTCAGCCGCGCGATGCTCTCGAGCGGCTCAGGCGAGTTCAGGGGAACTTCAATGACCCGAATGCCACTGTCCACAAGTGCTTGACCCAGTTCAATCACTTCGGCAGGCACTGCACCGCGCAAGATTGCGATCAGTGGCGCGTGGCGCAGACTCTGCAGGAACAACTCATGCTGCATGAGCTTGTCCCAGTTGTGATGCCAGACCGGCAGACAAAGCGACTTTCCACAGCCCTTGAGGCGCAGTGTTGTCCAAGACCGCGGTGGGGCGATGCCCCACCCAGCCCAGGGCACGTTCATAGCGCCTGGAAAGTTCAGGTGCGCCAACCAGCCCCAAAGGAGTCAGCGCTCTGCCGTGGGGCTGCTTCAAAGCAGCAGCCAACTCGCATCCGATCAGGAGGCCCGACAGATAGTCCGAGGATTCATCGGGGGACAGCTCCCCAGTGAGCACCCTGGAACGCGCGCTGAACAGCAAGGAAATCAGCATGCCCGGCGCTGCGGCATAGGCCAGGCTGAGGCCTTCCTCAAAAGCGGCCCAGTGCGCCGAGTCAGCAGGCATCGCTGTAGGCATCAACCGTCCGAGTATTGAATGCTGACGCAGCACAGCGAACAGTTCTCCGGCCATGCTGGTCATGAAATGCGTGACCTTGCCAGCCTCTACCCAGACCCACTTCGAATGCGTGCCAGGCAGCACAATGCAAGATTGAGTCGCCCATTCGGGTTTGATGGACAGGGCGCCGAGGACCTGAATTTCTTCGCCGCGCATCACATCCGCAAGGACCGAGCCGGCGCTGGTGATTTGCGAAGGCAAAACAAGCCCTGGGGCGATATGAATCGGGGTGCCCGATAGGCTGGTGACGGTCGTGAGGTGCCGATGAAAACTGGCGATCTCGATCGGGCATGTCAGGTAGGGGGCTTCGCGCCAGCCCTGCGCGCTGCCGACCATGCCGCTGGCTATCACAGGCAAGCCCGGCCAACGGGCCAGCCAGTCACCGACCATGCCTTCGAAGGCTTGGTTGAAGCCTTCGGCTGCAGAGGTGCCGGGCAACTGTTGAATTCCCCAAGGGGCCTCACGTTGTGCAGCAACCGCCCCCTGATGATCCAGGAGAAAGACTCTGAGACGGGTTGTCCCCCAATCCAGAGCGATCAAGCCTGGATGTTCGACCGCTGTCCAACTGTCTGCCGTCGATGTCATAGCGTTCCCGTCCATCCGAGTTCTCGGGAAATCGCGTCCGCAGTGGCGCGCACCACCGGCCCCAGCTCATCGAGTCGCTCCAAGGGCATATAGGGCAGCGTACTGGCGACGCTCAACGCCGCGATCACGCCGCCAGTGGCATCATGGACGGCGGCAGCAACGCATCGGATGCCGTGCTCGTTTTCCTCCAGGTCGAACACATAGCCCCGCGTCTTCCCCTCAAGAACGGCGCTCTCGTACTCTTTCAGACTCAAGGCATTGGGCGGCGGCAATTGGGAGCGCTCATGCATCTGCCGGGCCTCCCGATACAGCACCGCCCATTGCTCGCGTGGCAGGGCCATCGTCAGCGCCTTACCTATACCGGTGGTGGCCAGCGGCATCCGGTGGCCAACGCGTGAGCGCATCTCCAGCCCCCTCGTACCCGAAATCTTGTCCAGGTACATCACTTCCTGACCCACCACCACCCCAAAATGCACGGTATCGCAGGTCCGGTCTGCCAGGCGCTGTAGGTGCGGGCGCGCAAGCGTGGTCAGGGACATTTGCTCCAGCGCTGCGGCCCCCAGGCCGATCAGCTTGGGGCCCAGGAGGTACCCGTCCGGCCGCACATGCCGAAGGTATCCCTCTTGGACCAGTCCTCGCAGGAGTCGGTGCGTTGTGCTGCGAGGGGTGCCCAGATGCTCGGCGACCTGGCTCACCGTGCGAACCTTGCCCGCCACGAATTCGATCAATGCGAAGCCGCGGAGCATCGTCTGGATGCCCGCCGTCTGCTGATGCGATTTCCCTTCCACGATCTGCGCCGCCTTCCAGCTTGGGTTAAGTTGGGGGCAAATGTATGGCGAGAAAAAACTTGTGTCAATATTTGGATTATTGTCTCAATATATGAGAGTGCATCCGGCTTGGGTCACCCGTTGACCGAGCGTACCCATGCACGTTGGGATCGAGGGTCACCGATGCAATTCGGCCTCCCGACTGATCGTGGCCACCAAAACGCGCTGGCTGGCCATGAAAAAACCCCCAAGATTTGGACGTCTGTCCAACCCTTGGGGGTCCATGCACTGGGCGGCGCTTTGCCGCGCCAACCGCCCAGCAGAGTCTCAGCCCTGCGCGTTCTGCAGCGCGGCGATGCGCTCTTCAATCGGCGGGTGGGTGCTGAACAGTTGCCCGATGCCGCCAGCAATCCCCATGGCCGCCACCGACTTGGGCAACTCGCCAGGCACCATGCCGCCGAGGCGGGCCAGCGCGTTGATCATGGGCTGCTTGCGCCCGATCAGGCCGGCCGCGCCCGCGTCGGCGCGGAATTCGCGCTGACGCGAGAACCAGGCCACGATGATGGCCGCCAGAAAGCCCAGGATGATGTCGAGCACGATGGTGGTGACGTAATAGCCTATGCCGGGACCTGAGCTTTCCTGGTCGCCCTTGCGCAGGAAGCTGTCGACCGCATAGCCGACGATGCGGCTGAGGAAAACCACAAAGGTGTTCATGACCCCCTGAATCAGGGCCATGGTGACCATGTCGCCATTGGCGATGTGCGCAACCTCATGGCCAAGCACCGCCTCGACCTCATCGCGCGTCATGCCCTGCAGCAGGCCGGTAGAGACTGCGACCAGCGCGCTGTTCTTGAAGGCGCCGGTGGCAAAGGCATTGGGCTCGCCCTCAAAGATGCCAACCTCAGGCATGCCGATGCCGGCCTTATCAGCCAGGCGGCGTACGGTATCGACGATCCAGGCCTCGTCGGCATTGGCGGGCTGCTCGATCACCCGCACGCCCGAGCTCCACTTGGCCACAGGTTTGCTGATCAGCAGCGAGATGAACGCACCGCCAAAGCCCATGATCAGGGCAAAGCCGAGCAAGGCGCCCAGGTTCAACCCGTTGGAGGTGAGGAAACGATTGACGCCGAGCAGGCTCGCGACCACGCCGAGCACCAGCACGACGGCCAAATTGGTCAGCACAAACAGCAGGATTCTCTTCATAAGATCTTCAACTCCGACGCCGCCGCAGCGGCAATGACGATGAATCAGCGACCCACCGGCTCGCCAAGGCAAACCAATGCATCCTCATCTGGGGACGTTTTTATGGTTATCAAGTTGTCCCGCGCTGGCGCCCCGCAGCGGCGGGACGGAAGACGAAGGCATCATCATAGAAAGAAATATTCTCATTCGGCAAATACCTGCCCGGAACCCCCAAAATGGGCAGCGGCCAGTAGGGTTTTTCAGCCAGTTCGGCGGCCTGCAGCCCGACGGCTAGGGCGGCGTCCAAGTCGGCCTCGGCCAGGTCTATGGATGGCAGGTAGACATGAGCGGTCATGGCCTTGCGAGGCTGCTGCAGCTTTTCCTGCAAGGCGTGGCCAAAGACCAGCAGCCGGGCCTGAGCCCACAGGGGCCGCAGTTCCCAAAAAAGCCGCTGCCAGGCGCGCTGGCGCAGTGCCTCGCGCAATACCTCTGAGGCCACCAAGACAGCGCCGTTTTCGTCAAACAGGGTCAGCGCATCGCGCAAGGGACCGCGCTGCTGCGCCACACCGTCGCTGGCGATCTGCGCCGCCTGCAACTGGTTCAGGCGCGCCTTGGTGCGCGGATAGGCCAGCCAGGTCAGGCCGTTGAACAGATCGTGCAGATTATCCCGACTGGGGCAGGCGCCTTGCTCGTAGATGAAGCTCTCGTAAGCGCAGTGGGCAGGCAGGTCCTGCTGCGGCACAAAGCGCATGGCCGGCTCGCCCCTCGCCTGCGCGATCTGATTGAGCAGCTGTGCCACGCTCAGGCCGCGCCTGAGGGCCGCCTCCACCGCCGGGCCAAACGGGGCCAGGTGGGTCATCCAGGGCCAGTCCCACCGCAAGCCCTGGGCCCAGGCCGGCAGGGCCTCGGCCGCCATTCTCAGACCTGCTGCCAGAGCAAGGGCTCGCCGCCGCGCAGGGGTTTGAGCTCGGCCGCGCCGAAGGGGTAGCTCTCGGGGGCGTTCCAGGCCTGCTTGAGCAGCGTGACCGTACCCTGGTTGCGCGGCAAGCCATAAAAATCAGGCCCGTGAAAACTGGCGAAAGCCTCCAGCCTGGCGAGTGCACCAGCCTGCTCGAAGGCCTCGGCGTAGAGCTCCAGCGCGGCATGGGCGGTGTAGCAGCCGGCGCAGCCGCTGGCGTGCTCCTTGAGGTGGGCCGGATGCGGCGCGCTGTCGGTGCCCAAGAAAAACCGGCAGTTGCCCCCGGTCGCGGCCTGCACCAGGGCCAGGCGATGGGTTTCGCGTTTGAGCACCGGCAGGCAGTAGTAGTGCGGCCGGATGCCGCCCGTGAAGATGGCGTTGCGGTTGTAGAGCAGATGGTGGGCGGTGATGGTCGCCGCCAGGTTCTCGCCAGCCTCGGACACATACTGCGCCGCCTCCTGCGTGGTGATGTGCTCGAAGACGATCTTCAGGCCCGGGAAGTCGTGGCGCAGGCCGATCAGGTGGCGATCGATGAACACCGCCTCGCGGTCAAACAGATCGATGTCGGCGCTGGTCACCTCGCCGTGCACCAGCAGCAGCATGCCCTCGCGCTGCATGGCCTCGAGCACCGGGTAGATCTTGCGCAGCTCGGTCACGCCGGCATCGCTGTTGGTGGTGGCACCGGCCGGGTAAAGCTTGGCTGCGACCACGCCGGCGGCCTTGGCGCGGGCAATCTCCTCGGGCGCCAAGTTGTCGGTGAGGTAGAGCGTCATTAAGGGCTCAAAGCTCAGGCCTGCAGGCACCGCCGCGCGGATGCGGTCGCGGTAGGCCAGGGCCTGGGCCGCGGTGGTGATCGGCGGCTTGAGGTTGGGCATGATGATCGCGCGGGCGAACTGCCTGGCGGTATGCGCGACAACGGTACCAAGCACGTCGCCGTCGCGCACATGCAGATGCCAATCGTCGGGGCGTGTGATGGTGAGGCTTGTCATAGTCAACTCTTCAATTTTGAGGGGAATCGCCGCCGTCATGGCGGGCTTGCAGAAAATGCCAAAGTGCCTGGGCCTCGGCCTTGGCCTGGCCCTTGGCCGCGGTCTTAGCCCGATACAGCCGCACCTGCAACCCCACCGACAGGCCAGCGCCAGCGCTGAGCAACTGGCCCCGGGCCACCTCTTGGGTCACCGCGCTTTGCGGCAGGAAGGCCAGGCCATGGCCTTCCAGGGCCATGGCCTTAAGCCCTTCGGCCATATCGGTCTCATAGACCTTGTCCAGATGCACCGGTGTGCGGGCCTGCTTGAGCACATGCTCGACCATGCGCCCCAGGTAGGCGCCACCGGCATAGGCCAGATAGGGCACCGGCGCCGTGGCCTGGCCGGGCAGGCTCCACAGGGCACTGCCGTCGGCAGCCGGCGCCACCCAGGGGCTGAGCCACTCTTGCCCAAGCACCACCATTTCATAGCGCTGCGGATCAAGCGCGATGGGCTGGGCGTCGTGGTGGTAGGCAATCAACAGATCACAGCTGCCCTCGACCAAGCGCAGCACCGCATCGTGCACATTGAGCGCGATCAGCCGGCTTTTGATCGGTCCGAACTGCTCGCGCAGCTCGCTCAGCCAGGCCGGGAAAAAAGTGAAGGCCAAGGTGTGCGGCACCGCAAATTCAATCATGCCCTGACCGGCGGTCACATGGCCGCGCAGCATGGCCCGGGTGGTCTGCAGGCCCTGCAGCATCTCCAGCGCCTGTGCATATAGCGTTTGGCCGGCTGGCGTGAGGTGGGTGGGGTAAGAGCTGCGATCGACAAGGTCGGTGCCCGCCCAGGCTTCCAGAGCCTGGATGCGGCGCGAGAACGCCGGCTGCGTCACATGGCGCAGTTGCGCCGACCGACTGAAGCTGCGGGTTTCAGCCAGACTGATGAAATCCTCGAGCCACTTGGTTTCCATGGCAAAAATTATCGCAGCCTCAGGCGGCGACCGGGCCCGGGCCGGTCCACCGTGTCCCCTCCTCGGCCAGGCCCGCATCATCGTCGTGGCCTTCTTGCTGCATGGACCACATGCGGGCGTAGACGCCAGACTGGGCCAGCAACTGCGCATGGGTGCCGCGCTCGACGATGCGCCCGGCCTGCATGACCAGGATTTCATGCGCGTCAACCACGGTCGAGAGGCGGTGAGCGATCACCAGCGTGGTCTTGTTTTGCGCGGCGCTGCGCAACTCGGCCTGGATGGCACGCTCATTGGCCGAGTCGAGCGCCGAGGTGGCCTCGTCAAAAATCAGCACCGGCGGATTTTTAAGCAAGGTGCGCGCAATGGCTACCCGCTGCTTTTCGCCGCCAGACAGCTTCAAGCCCCGCTCACCCACCATGGTTTCATAGCCCTTGGGCGTGGAGACGATGAAGTCGTGGATGCGCGCCGCGCGCGCCGCCTCCTCCACCTGCTCGCGGGTGGCCTCAGGCCGGCCGTAAGCGATGTTGTAGTAGACCGTGTCGTTGAACAGCACCGTATCTTGCGGCACGATGCCTATGGCCTGCCGCACGCTGGCCTGGGTGACCTGGGCTATGTCTTGGCCGGCGATCAGGATGTGCCCGCCGCTGCGGTGATTGCTCACGTCGTAGAAGCGATAGAGCAAGCGCGCCAGGGTCGATTTGCCTGCACCTGAAGGCCCGACCACCGCCACCGTCTTGCCCGCGGGGATCTGAAAGCTCAAGCCATGCAAGATGGCCCGGTTGGCGTCGTAGCCAAAGTCCACGTTTTCAAAACGCACATCGACCTGACCGGCAGGCAGCTTGAGCGGCTGAGCCCCGGTCGCGTCGGCCACCTCACGCTCCTTTTCCAATAGGCGAAACATCTTGTCCAGATCGGTCAAGCTCTGCTTGATCTCGCGGTAGATGACCCCAAGAAAGCCCAGCGGAATGTAGAGCTGGATCATGAAGGCATTGACCATGACCAGATCGCCCAGGCTCATCCGGCCGTCGATCACGCCCTGGGTGGCACGCCAGAGCATGGCCACCAGCGCCACCGCGATGATGAGTTGCTGGCCGGTGTTGAGCAGGCTGAGCGTGGCCTGGCTCTTGATCGCCGCGCGCCGGTAGCGCTCCAGGCTCTCGTCATAGCGCCGCGCCTCAAACGACTCGTTGTTGAAATACTTGACCGTCTCGTAATTGAGCAAGGAGTCGATGGCCCGGCTGTGGGCCGAAGAGTCGAGCTCGTTCATTTGCCGCCGAAACTGGGTACGCCACTCGGTCACCGTCACGGTAAAAGCGATGTAGAACACCAACGCAATGATGGTGATGCCCGCAAACCAGACGTCGAATTTGACCGCCAGCAAGGTCAGCACCAGGGTGACCTCGATCAAGGTGGGCACGATGCTGTAGAGCGAGTAGGAAATCAGCGAATGCACCGCCCGGGTGCCACGCTCGATGTCGCGCGTCATGCCGCCGGTCTGCCGGTCCAGGTGAAAGCGCAGACTCAAGGCATGCAGATGATTGAACACCTCCAACGAAATGCGCCGGGCCGCCCCTTCGGTGGCCTTGGAAAACACCAATTCGCGCAGTTCGGTGAAGAGCGAGGTCGACAGCCGCAGCAAGCCATAGGCCAGCAGCAAGCCCAGCGGCACCACCCACAGGGCCGCCGCCTCCTTGGTCGCCGGGTTCATGGTGTCCACCAATTCCTTGAGCAGCAGCGGCACGCCCACATTGGCCAGCTTGGCGCCGACCATAAATGCCAAGGCAATCATCACACGCCACTTGTAGGCCCACAGGTAGGGGAACAGGCGCCGCAGGGTAGCCCAATCCGAACGGTCGGCGGCGCCCGCCGCCGCTGGGGTCGCTGGGGTAGGCTCAGGGGAAACAGCTCGATGGCGCATGAAGGAAACCTTGGCAGACAATGCATTCGGGTCCGTTGCCGCACTGCGCAGCGCCTCGCCCATCCAAGGATTGTGCCCATGTCCACCACACCGTCGTCCAACAGCCAGACCGCCTTGCACCTGCCAGCCGGATTCCCGCCGCCCAGTCAGGGCGAGTTGGTGATGAAGGTCATCCCCATGCCCAGCGATGTCAATGCCAATGGCGACATCTTTGGCGGCTGGGTCATGGCCCAGGTCGACCTGGCCGGCTCGGTGCTGCCGGCGCGCCATGTCAAAGGCCGCATGGCGACGGTGGCGGTCAACGAATTTGTCTTCAAGCAGCCGGTGCGGGTGGGCGACATCCTGTCCTTCTACGCAAGACTGCATCGGATAGGCCGCACCTCGATCACGGTCGCGGTCGAGGTCTATGCCGAGCGCTACAGCGCGCAGGGCCAGTACATGAAGGTGACCGAGGCCAACCTGACCTATGTGGCCATCGACGACGAAGGCCGGCCCAGGGCCATACCGACAAGCGAGCTGGGACTCTGACCCAGCGCCGCATCGCAGCGAGGGCGCAGCTCCCACTCCCCCTGTCCAGACAAAGCCAGACTTTGTGGGAGCACCGCCCTCGGCGCTATAGGGCCTTAGATCCAGCACCGCATCGCAGCGAGGGCGCAGCTCCCACTCCCCCTGCCCAGGCAAAGCCAGATTTTGTGGGAGCACCGCCCTCGGCGCGATAGGGCCTTAGATCCAGCGCCGCATCGCAGCGAGGGCGCAGCTCCCACTCCCCCTGTCCAGGCAAAGCCAGATTTTGTGGGAGCGCCGCCCTCGGCGCGATTCGGCCTTCCATCGAGCGCCGCGTCCCTGCGAGCGCCGGCTCTCGAAGATCTGCAAGGTAGGACTAGCGCAACTCGGGCGCTGGCTCGCGGCCCATGAGCATGGCCACTGCTTGCTCGGGCTGCAGGCGGCCAT
>CANHGF010000068.1 GCA_947460065.1 Comamonadaceae bacterium | reverse complement strand
GCGGGCAATGCATTTGCCTTCAGCGGGAACATCCCCAACATTGATGCCAGCGCCCTGCCGGTGGTTGACACCCGCTTCGACGCTGCCAAGGACTTCATCGGCGGACCGACAGCCCAAAGCGCCAACAACATCTGGCAGTATTTCTCAGCCGACTACTCAAATGCGAACCTTTCGAATCTAGCGCATCTCAGCGATTGGGATACGAATGGAAACGGACTAATCGCGCTCAATCAATGGGACGGAAACTGGACAGACGCCAACTACCCCTTCGTGCAAAAGCAAACGAATGGGACGCTCATCATCCATCCAGACAGGCCTGACTACGGCGGCAGCGGTAAGGCCGTCGTCGTGGCCTGGAAGAACACCACCGCATCGAACGTGACCGTTGATCTGACCGGCAGCTTGAGCTTGGTGGGCGATACGCTGATGAGCTTTGGAGCCAGCTCGCAGACTGCCAGCGCCGACGGCATCACTTACCTGGTAACCACCTCGGCATCTGTCAGCAGCACCCCGAGCGTCTTGCTTCAAGGCTCTTTGGACGAGAACACAGGCACCGCAACGCCATCGAGCACCACCCTTTCGCTTGGCGGTCAGATCCTGGCTCCCGGCGCGATGATTTCGGTGGCTGTACACGGCGGCCCCACCTACTTCTGGGACCATACCCAGCTCGATCTGCAGATCACGCCGAGACCCGCCACCATCGACTTGGGTAGCCACGGCCAACTGATCGCGCCGGTGCAGGTCGAAGGCAAGTGGTATTACTACTGGGACCGCGACAAAGATGGCAGCGCCTTGGGTGGCAGCACCTCTGACCCTGGCGATTGGACTTCGCACAATGTCTTAGACGGGCTGTTCAATCAAGACATTAACGGCGTGACCAACACCATGGTCGCCAATGCGGATGGCCAATACGGCACCACTGACACCTATCGTTACGGCACGATCAATGGTGTACGCCTTGCGCTGCCCACCCTCAACGGTGAGGGTGGCGTCAGTTCTGGGGTTGCTGCGGGTACTGCTTTCCAAACCCCATGGTCAGGTACGGCCTACACCGACGCTGGGGCCACAAGCAATGGCACAACTGGCCCCTATGGCGACTTCACTGCCATCTGGGACGCCTACAACGGCACAGCGACGGGCACAGGTATCTCCGGCATTCCGCCGGGATGGCCTACCAGCGATGGCCCATGGACAGCGACGCCAGGCGGACAAGGGCACCTGGTTGGCGCTTTGCACAATGGAGGAGTCTGGGGCGGTGCTCCCGACAGCTTCACCGACTACTACGTCGCCCTTCAGGTTCTGTGAGGCCAAGGAAAGTCCGAGCCAGCTCCATTGCGTCGCTGCAAACAGCGCCTGTAGCCGCTGCGAGCGGAGCGACGCGTGCGGCCACCATCGTAAGATCAGGCCAAGCCGCAGCCCTGCGGCCCCGACCCAAACCGCACAGACCCACACGAGAGGAGTTCATCATGGGAAAAGAGCAGCGCAACGAGAAGATGAGCAAGAAGCCGAAAAAGGACACCAGCCAGCCCAAGCAGTCGTCCCCCTCGGACCGACCGACTCCGCCGGTGACCTCGGTCATCCCGCGCGGCAAGGAAAAAAATAAGCTCAAGTGAATCGGCGCGACTGGGCGACGGTGGGCGCAAGAGCGTTTTTGTCTTTGTAAGGCGCTCATCGACGCGACCAGCGCAGTCACACAACGCCGGGACGCAATCCTTCCCTAAGCCGCCCTGTAGCCGTACAGCCACGGCAAATCCATCAACCTGGCGCCCAGCGCTCGCAAGGCCACATCGCGCCCCAAGCGCATAGGGCCATCGAGGTGAAAGATTTGCCCGTTGCGCCTAGAGCGGGCCTGCACTCGCGCGGCCCGTTGCCAGCGTTGCTGGGCGTATTGGGTCAGCGCAGCCGGTAGATCGCGCTGCGGATCGGGCAGGTCTTTGAGCACCTGGCCTAAGGCGGCCGCATCTTCCAGTGCCATGGCCGCGCCCTGCGCTAGAAACGGCCGCATGGGGTGCGCCGCATCACCCAGCAGCGCGATGCGGCCGCCTGCCATCTGCGCAGCGCCTGCAACCGGCGCACGGTCGCACAAGCTCCAGCGGCCCCAGGAGGGCGCGGCCTGGGCCAGATCCTGCAAGGGGCCACAGCAGTTCGCCAAGGCCTGCCGCACATCGGCCGCCGCGCCCACATCGTCCCAGCCCGTCAGCCCTTGTGAGGCTGCCCCCTGGACGATGACCACCAAGTTGAGCAAGTCGCCGCCACGCACCGGATAGGCCACCACATGCTGGCGTGCTCCGAGCCAGACGGACACCTCATTGGCGCGCAGCGCGGCGGGCAGGTCAGCGCGGGCAATCAGGGTGCGATAGGCCAAGTGGCCGGTGGGCTGGGCGCGGCCATCGGCCAAAGCCTGCTCGCGCACCTGGCTCCAAAGGCCGTCGGCGCCGATGAGCGCGTCGCCTTCGGCCTGCTGTCCGTCACCCAATTGGAGCTGCACAGCCTGCACCGACTCCTTAAAACCGGCGACTGCGCTGCCCAGATGCAGCCGAGCCCCGATCTGCGGCTGTACCGCCTGCAGCAAGATTGCGTGCAGATCGCGCCGGTGCAGCGTGGCATAGGGCGCGCCGTAGCGCTGCACTGCCTGCTGCCCCAGGGGCAGGCGAGCGAGCTCGCGCCCACTGTTGCTGCTGCGCGCGACGATGCGCTCTGGAAAGGCGGCCACGCCGTCGAGCGATGCCCCCAGGCCCCAGGCTTGCAGGATGCGGGTGGCATTGGGTCCGAGCTGCAAGCCCGCCCCCACCTCCGAGAAGGCTGCAGCCTGCTCGAAAAGCTGCACTGAGCAGCCGGCGCGGCAGGCGGCAAGCGCTGCAGCGAGCGCGCCGATGCCGCCACCGGCGATAAGGAGATGTGCAGTCATCCTAAATCCGGCAGTTGAACGCGCCCGAGTGTGCGGCTGCGGGGCGTGCTGGCGAGGCGCGAGGAGGCCGCAGGATCGCCCCCTGCAACGACGCGCAACGAAGCCAGCGCGCGCTGCAGTCGTGCAATCGGGTGCGTAGCGGACTCACCCAAAAGGTGAGTTTTGACAAGGGCGAAAAGGTCATTCGCGACAAGACCTTTTCGGAGGAATTGAGCGGTCAACTGCCGGATTTAGGGTCATAGGGCCCATGGTGTGAGATACCGAGTGTGGCACGGGTATACACCGACCTCGACTGTCTGCGGTCCGGCGCAGATCAGGCCAAGCGCGCGATCTTGGCGCCCGCCCGTTCAATATGGCCCACCAACGCCGACAGGCAGGGCCTAAAACCAGGGCTCAGGCCCGGTGTTTTTTGCAGCAACTGGGCATGCTGCTGAGCCAGCAACAAGGCCTGCCGCCACTGCGCCGCAGGCACGGCCGCATGGATGCGCGCCTCAGGCAAGACGTCGGGCAGGCCGCCGCCGCTGCGCGGCGCGAAAGCCATAGGCGCCATGTCATAGGCAGGCGCCAGCTCATAGGGCGGGCCCGAGTCGGTGAGGAAGGACAAGTTGCCGTTGTGCATATCGGTGTTTCCAATCAGGGTTCCGAAGGCCCAGAGCAATTGAGCCATCTCTCGCGCCGACTTGGTAATGCGGCCGGTAGCGGCCAATCGATGGCTCAGGCGGGGCCAGTCATTTTGATCGGCAGGCGCGCCTATAAATTGCGCATCCAGCGCGGTCAGTGACGCAAGGCCACGACGCCCCCAATAGCCGACCCGGTCAAAGCGCTCAAGCTCCAGGAAGCGCTGCGAGCCATGGTCCAAGATACGGCTCTGCGACGCAGGCACCCTATGGCGGGCCAATGTCTGCAGGGCCAGATGCTCGGCCATCAGGACATCACGCCAGCGCTCGCTCACCGGGCTGTCGAGCGCCTCACTGAACTTGACCAGAACATGAGCAGGTCCGGCGCTGGCCTGCGCCCAAGCCGTGAACTTGGGCTGCTCGCCAGCGGCCGATGAGCCCGGGCGTTCGCCATGGGCCGCCTCGCGGGCCATGCGCCCATAGGCGATCGCCTTGGATTCATCGCTCAAGGCCTCAGGCTTCGTCTGTGAGAGGAAGCGCTCGCGGGCGGCGTCGCCGAGCAAGAGGTTGCCCACCAGATCGTGGCCGTGCATGATCAAGGCGCGCAGGGCCTGCGCATCCGTCCACTCGCTCAAACGGTCGGGCAGCCCCAGGTCCGCGCCATGGCGCAGGGCGTAGGCCCGCCCCAGATAGCCTTGGGGCCTCATATCGAACAGCCACCAGGGCAGGCCACCGGTATGCTCTGTGGCGCCGCTGTCGGCCCGCATCACAAACCCATCGGGGCGGACCGGCACCAGCAGACCCAAGCGGAGAATTTGTCCTTGTGCCTCCACCCGATAGACCGGCACGTCGGGCAAGCCGCGCAGGCCGTCACGCAGGAGGTATTGAATAGATCGCGCCGCCCCCAGGCGCACCACCTCATCGCCCAATCCGGCCAAGGCGCGGGAAACGGTGGGCTGGCTGATGGCCAACTGCTCAACGAGATCTCGGGCCGTGCCTGGCCCGCGGGCCAGGCGGGCACGAATCGCATCGGCATAGGGAGATACGGCCATCTGATTTGAATTGAATAGATAAACGAATAGATAATACACTTTTGGGCTGCAGCAAGTTTGGATCTTGCGCGACCTGCGCAGAGCACCATAATTCAGAAATTCACGGAGACTCCATGCAACGCCGAACCCTGATCCAAAGCGCCGCCGCCCTCACTCTGGCCCCTGCCCTTGTGCAGGCCCAGGACAAATACCCGAGTAAGCCCATCACCTGGATCTGCCCGTATGCCGCCGGCGGCAATGCCGACAGCCGTTCGCGCCAGGTGGCCAAGGCGATGAGCGCCATCCTGGGCCAGCCCATCATCATCGACAACAAAGCCGGCGCCGGCGGCAACATCGGCACCGAAATCATCGCCCGCGCTCGGCCCGACGGTTACACCATAGGCATGGGCAACTTCGCGCCGCTGGCGGTCAACCATGCTCTGTTCAAAAAGCTCAACTTCGACCCGCTCAATGACTTGCTGCCCATCACGCTGATCGAAAAAGGCCCGCTGATTCTCATGGTGCGAACCGATTCGCGCTACAAATCGCTGAGCGATATCGTGGCCGCAGCCAAGGCTGCGCCGGGCCGGCTCAGCTATGCCTCGGGGGGCATTGGTGGCTCGCACCACCTCAGCGGGGCCTTGTTTGAGCACAGTGCCAAGATAGACCTGATCCACGCGCCCTACAAGAGCGGCGCGGCTGGCGCCTCTGACCTGATGGCCGGGCAGGTCGACATGATGTTCGAGCAGATGTACAGCGCCATGCCAGCCATCAAGGGTGGCCGCTTGCGCGCCATCGCCTGCACCAGCAAGGCGCGCTCGCCGCTGCTGCCCGACGTGCCCACCATGGCTGAGCTGGGCTTCCCCGCTGTGGAAGTGCAAAACTGGCAGGGTCTGATCGGCCCCAAGGGCTTGTCACCCGATCTGGTGCGCACCCTCAACGCAGCTTGCAACCAGGCCCTGCAAAACGCTGAGGTCAAAGACAAGGTCCTCAGCCAGGGCAATGAACTCGGCGGCGGAACACCCGAGCAATTCGCGGCCTTGATCCGCGCGGAGTCGCCGCGTTGGGGCAAGGTGGTGCGCGACGCGCGCATCGAACCGGAATGAGCTGAACGCTGCGCAGGGGGCCGGGGCCGGGTCTGCCAGCAACACCACCCCCCCCCTTGGCCCCATGAGCCAAGGCTTGCAAGCTGGCGCTGCTCAGCGGACGGGTACCGTGTAAGTCGTGACGAATTTACGCCCGCTCAGGTCATAGGTGCACAAGCGGAAATGGAGTGAATTGACCGTCACATTGTTTTCGGGCGCTGTCCAGCCAATCAACACGCTGGTATTGCCAGCCAGCAGAGGCTTTTCAATTCTGAAGTAAGGCAGGCCGGTGACACCCGTTGCCTGCACCTGAATACTGCTGACGAAACGATTGGCGGGCAAAGTAAAGTTCACCTGCAAGCTTTTGTTGGGCGTGAAGGCAGCGGGCTTGAGCGCTTGGCCATCGATGGTCACCTGGCCTATCGTGCCGAACATGGCGCGGGTCAAACTGCTGGTGGGCAGTGGCGCCAATCCGAGATTGATGTCGTACCCCTCGCCATTTAAGGCACCGCCTGCTACATCCTTCAGGATCAGCTTGTAAGAGCTGTTGTCGGCGATGTTCGATGTAATCAGACAAGCCCAGTTATACAAGCCAGGGCATTCGCCAATCTCATTGCCTCGGGTCGTCGTCAGTTCGCCTGGCGCAGCCACCCCCAACCAAGTGTCATACAGGTTCTGAGCCAGTAGCAGGGGAGTGGACAGCCCTGGCCCAGTGACGGAAGCCGTGACCACCCGTGCGGGTGCCGCTCGACTGTTGTTGTAGGCAAAGGGATCGACACCAAAGCCAATGCCACTCCACAGGGTGTCTCTGTTTTGATCGTAGATTTGAGCGGCCTTAAACCCCACGTCAGCGATCAAACCATCACCCTGAAACAACCAGCGCCCCTGCTTTTTTACAAATCTGGTTTTGTTGACCTCTTCCTTGATCACCCCTTGGGAATTCTGTGCCGCACCGGTGGCTGTCGCGCTCAGGCCGTCGGCGTTGAGCTTCACATCAACGCCAATGATTTTCCAGCCGATCAAGGCGACATTGCTGCTCAACTCGCCAGCCCACTGCTGAAATGACTGGCCCGCGTCCAAAAAGTCACTGGAGGTGTCAAGCAGTCCGCTTGAAGCCAATTGCTGCGCAGTAGGCAATTGCGTCGCAAACAGTGCGCCGAAGTCTTCAATCACCTTCACGATCTGGCGTATATCGTCGCCGGCATGGGCGGGCAAACTGCCAGGCGAGATGGGGACGCCATCAATGGCTTTTGTGACGTCAATCCTTGCCAGGGTGACCTGGTTCATGAAGTCTCTGATGGCAATCTCGTTGGTGACGGGATCGCTATGAACCTGAAGCACATCAAACAAGGCATCGAGTTGGGTGTGATCGGCATTGAAGGCCGAACGCAGAAAATCGATGCCATCTTCAATGCCCATGTGCTTGAGCAAGGGGTGGAGCTTCTTGTAGAGCGCCAGGCGGGCTTGCTCAATACTGGGCAAATTCACCTTATCCGGGTCGGCGCCATTGCCAAACTTATCGGCCACCGTCGCCGCCAGGCTTGAGACGATGATGTCGGTAAACGGCGTGATGTTGATGGTTCCACCCACGTCGCTCGCCAACGCGACCGAGTAGTAAGTGACCCAGGTCCCACCCACACGGCCGCCCGCTTTGAGCACAAAAGGTGCCGTCATGCCTTGCACGTCGACGGTGTAACGCCCATTGGCTTCGATGGTGGCCCCTCGCTTGGCCCCCAAAGCGTCGGTGACTTCGACGTTGCCGATGATCGGCGCACCGCCAGCGGCCACGCCCGATAGCGCCCCAGGAGTCCCCGTGGAGCTTGGCTTGGCTTGGCCTTTCTCACACGTCGAACCCGCCCCTGAGCCCAAGGCCCAGCTCACCGCAGTACAGCCGCCCCCGCCCCCGCCACAGGCCACCAGCAGCAGACTACACATCAACATGAAAGCAAACTTCATGGCCTTCATGTGGCGGCTCACAGAAACTTGCACAGGGGCAGCTCAATGTTGATTTCAGAGGGGTAGGCAAACGCCATATCGTTCCTCACATCCAAAGCCAGACCCAGCAAGCCGCCCAAGACGATATTGCCCAAGGTTTCAAGGGACGGTTGGGCGGAAACGGGCGCCAAGCTCCCGTCAATCAAGCCCGACTCACACTGCAAAGCCAGAGGCTCACTGCTGCGAGGAATTGAGAGCGTGGCTGGCGTCACAAAGTTCCAGCTGCCTTTGTCATTCGATGCAAGGCAGCGGCGCTGAAAAACCTGCTGCTTGCATTGCGTGCGCACAGTCACCGATTGCTCCGGGCTGCCGATGACCGTGGCACAGCCTGCCAGCACGAGGGCTGACATCGTCGCCACTATCGGCAATCGCATGAAGTACATCGTCAAAAAAAGCCTCACCACCGGCATCTACAGAGCGCCTGCTCCGGACAGATCGACGCCAACTTGAAAAACTTGAGGCGAACGATCATGGGCATAGGCTCTGGACCGCTCCTGAGGGCAAGGCGATCGACCTCTGGCCGCTCAGCGCATCAGGCTCGAAAGACCGGGGCATGCAGCTGCCAGGCTCCTCACCATGACCGGGCGGGCTGCGCAGTTTCGGTAGCCTTTGCAGTGCGGGTAACAGGGGTAAGGTCCATCCTTTCTGAGCGCAAATACCCCTTGGTGTAATAAGTTATGTACATATTTAACTGTCTGTTTAAACTTACAAATTCTTATTGTGCCTATTCAAGCTCACGCGACCGCCCCATCCAGGCGGCCCTGACTCTTCTCACCTGGGAGATTGCCTTGAACATCTACATCGTTCTGTTCCTATCGTTTGGCGCCGTATTCGGTCTCTCGACCTACTCTTATCAGCACATCTTCAGCGAGGGGCCCCACAAGGTCGAGACACCCGAAGGCGGCTCGACGCTGGGCGGTCGTGTGCTGTGGGCCATGGTCTGCACTTTCTTGTGGCCCATCATGATCCTCACCGGGCTCAACTCGGCCTGGATCCTGGCCAAGCGCAAGCGGCAGGCCGCTGTTGCAGACCAATGAGCCTAGGCTGTGCCTTGTAGCCCTTGTTGATCTGCGTTCGCCAGGCAGATGCGATGAGGCAGCCGTTGACCACCACACCCCTACCGGCCCGACATAGAAAACGGCCCTAACGGGCCGTTTTCTTATGAACTTGCGGGCAAGATTGCCCCCTGCATAGCAAGAGGCCGGGCACCGCGGTGCGGGCGCAATCCGAGCCAAAGGTGGCATCGGCCAGCCTCAAACCCCGATCACGCCCCCATCGCTGCGCGTAATCACGATGGTTGCGGAGCGGGGACGGCCCGGGCGGCCATAGCCTTTGTTGCCCGGCCACTGGCTTTGCAGATCGGTCACGCTCTTGCTTTCTTCGCCCGGGTGCTGAATGTTGACGAACAGCGCGCGACCGCCGGGGGCCTCGGTCACGCCAGTAATCTCGCTGCCCTTGGGCCCGATCAGAAAGCGACGCAGGCGTGCCTCGCCCAGGGTCGCACCGACAAAGGTCTCCTGCGTGCCAGTCTGCTCCACGCCGTTGACCAGCATGCGGTTCTTGGCAGTGACTTTGCTGCCATCTCCGACCTGGCCGGGCAAGGCGGCGAGCATCATGCAGTGCGTCTCGTCGGTCATGGCACCGTCGTCGGTCTGTATCCAGCAGATGCCGGTGGTGGGGCTGAACCACAAACCATCGGGCGAAGAAAAGG
>CANHGF010000067.1 GCA_947460065.1 Comamonadaceae bacterium | reverse complement strand
TGGGCATGAGGCAGCACCTGCGCCAGCTCCTGCGGCGTCGGCCAAAGATCGCGCAGGAAGACGGGCGTGCCCTGGGCGTCGTGGCCCAGCGGCTGGCTGGCCATGTCAATATCGATGCGGCCGGCCAGCGCATAGGCGACGACCAGCGGCGGGCTCATCAAATAGTTGGCCTTGATCGCCTGATGAATGCGCGCCTCGAAGTTTCGGTTGCCCGACAGCACCGAGGCCACCACCAGATGGTCCTGCGAGATCGCCTCCTCCACCCAAGGCGCCAGCGGACCGGAATTGCCCATGCAGGTGGCGCAGCCAAAGCCGGCGACCTGAAAGCCCAGCTGGTCCAGGTAGGGCTGTAGGCCGGCCTGCTCCAGGTAGACCGCCACCACCCGTGAGCCGGGGGTCAGCGAGGTCTTGACGTGATCGGGCACCCGCAGGCCGCGCTCGGCCGCCTTTTTGGCCAGCAGTCCGGCGGCCAGCATGACGCCGGGATTGGAGGTGTTGGAGCAGGAGGTGATGGCGGCGATCACGATGTCGCCATCGCGCACCCGACGCGCTTGGCCGGCCGGCGCGCTGTCTGGCCGCTGCTGGCCAAGCCACTGGCGCCAGCGCTCGGGCAGCGCCGCCTGGTCCAGCCGGTCTTGCGGCCGGTGCGGTCCGGCCACGCTGGGCACGATGGCCTGCAGATCGATGACCACCACCTCGCTGTAATCAATGTCACCTGCGCGCGGCATGCCAAAGGCACCCTGGGCCTCATAGTAGGCACGCAGCACCGCCAGCTCATGCTCGCTGCGCCCCACCGCCTTGAGGTAGGCCAGCGTCGCCTCATCGACCGGAAAGTAAGCGGCGGTCGGGCCGTACTCGGGCGCCATATTGGCCACCGTGGCGCGGTCTGTGGCCGCCAAGCTGGCCGCGCCCTCGCCAAAGAATTCCACGAACTTGCCCACCACCTTGTGGCGGCGCAGGGTCTCGGCGACGGTCAGCACCAGATCGGTGGCGGTGGCGCCCGGCGGCAACTGGCCGCGCAGCTCCACCCCCACCACATCGGGGGTCAAGAGATAGACCGGCTGGCCCAACATGGCGGCCTCGGCTTCGATGCCGCCCACGCCCCAGCCCAGCACGCCAATGCCGTTGGCCATGCAGGTGTGGCTGTCTGGCCCGACCATGGAATCCGGAAAAATCAGGCCTTCGCTCTGACGCCAGCCGCAGGTGAGCTTTTCAATGTTGACCTGGTGGATGATGCCCACGCCGGGCGGCACGATCTTGACTGCATCAAAGGCCTGCGCCGCCCATTTGAGGAAGCGGTAACGCTCCTCGTTGCGCCGAAATTCCTCGCGCATGTTCAGTTGCAGCGCGTCGGCGCGGCCGGCATGGTCAACGATGATCGAGTGGTCCACGATCAGATCCACATCCACCAGCGGCTCGATGGCCTGAGCGGGCACGCCCTGGTGGCGCGCCACCTCGCGCATCGCTGCCAGGTCGGCCAGCAGCGGAATGCCGGAGGCGTCGGGGGCGATGATGCGTGCCACCACAAAGGGAATTTCGTGGCTGCGCTGCGCCTTGGGCTGCCAGCCGGCCAGTTCGCGCACATGGCGCTCCTGCACCCGCTCGCCGTCCAGGTGGCGCAGCAGCGACTCGAGCATGATGCGCAGCGAGACGGGCAAGCGCGATATCGTCCCCAAGCCGGCCTGCTCCAGCGCAGGCAGGCTGTGGAAGTGGCCGACCTGGCGGCCCTTGACCGTCAAGGCGCGCAGGGTGTCAAAGGGCTGGTCTTGCATGATGGCTTTCAGAAGCGAAACAGTTCGAGGGCGTTTTGGCCCATGATGCGTTCGCGCGCTGCATCGTTAATCACCCACTCATCGAGGCAGCGGCGCATGCGCTCGACGCTGATGTAGGACTCGTGGCGGGTGTGCGGCCAATCGCTGCCCCAGACCAGCCGCTCAGGGCCCAGGTGTTCGAGCAGCAGCTGCGCCTGCCGCGGCGCCGCCGCAAAGCCGCGGCCCTCGCTGCCATTGCGGTAGGCACCCGAGAGCTTGGCCCACAAACGCCGGCTGGCGCCAAAGCGCAGCAGCGCCTGAAAGCCCGGGTCGTCGGCGCCCAGGTCGTCGTCGGGTCGGCCGAAGTGATCGACCACCACGTTGACGCCAGCAGCCAGCAGCGGCTCGATCAGCTCAGGCAGGTCGCGTGCCTCGCGGTGAATTTCAACCTGCCAGTGGTGCGCGCGCAGCCAGGCCAGCAGGTCCGGCCAGGGGCCTTGGTCAAACTGCGGCAGGGGCAAGCCGTCGAGGTTCAGGCGCAGACCGACCACGCCGTCGGCGGCCAGCGCTGCAAGCTCGGCCTCGGAGATGGCCGGGTCGACCACCGCGATGCCGCGCAGGCTTTGCCGGTGCTGGCGCAGCACGCCGCACATATAGCTGTTGTCGGTGCCTAAAAAGCTAGGCTGCACGATCACGGCATGGGTGACGCCGCTGGCGCGCATCGGCTCTTGGTAGTCCTCGTAGGTGGCGTCGTAGTCGGGCACATAGCGACGCACTGGCGCCAGGGGCAGGCCCCGCACAAAAACATGGATATGGGTATCAACCAGTGACATCGTGCGCTCCGCTGGACCTGAGAAAGCCTTCCGCGTGAGCCAGCTCAGCGGAAGAGGGTGTCAGCATAGTTGACTATGCAGCTTTCAGCCCCGGGGTTTCCCCGTATGGCTGGCTTTGCATAACGTCATGCATGGTTTGCATAAAGTTTGAGCCCCAATGGCAGCGCGTTTTCGGGCGAGTCCATAGAATTCGGGCCTCCCCCGCGCAAACCGGCCACCGTCGCCGCCCTGCGCGTCAAGATCAGCCAGGAGCCATAACACCTTCCCCAGTCGCAGCGTCATGTCGACAGCCGCCCGCCACAGCCCGGCGGCCGTCGAGATCACGTTTTTAACTTTGGAGCCCTCCCATGAACCATCCCGCCATGCAAGGCCTGGACCTCCAGGTCCCAGCCTACGTCAAACACGCCAAGCTGATCGCCTGGGTCGCCGAGATCGCCGCCATCTGCAAGCCTGAGCGCATCCACTGGTGCGACGGCAGCCAAGAGGAATATGACCAGCTGTGCCAGCAACTGGTCGATGCCGGTACTTTCAAAAAGCTCAACCCGGCCAAGCGCCCCGGCAGCTACCTGGCTTGGTCTGATCCCACCGACGTGGCCCGTGTGGAAGACCGCACCTTCATTTGTTCGCAGAAGAAGGAAGACGCCGGCCCGACCAACAACTGGGTCGCCCCGGCCGAGATGCGAGCCACCCTGGCCCCCCTGTTTGACGGCTGCATGAAGGGCCGCACCCTGTATGTGGTGCCGTTTTCCATGGGCCCGCTGGGCTCGCCGATTGCGCACATTGGGATCGAGCTGTCCGACAGCCCCTATGTGGCCGTCAACATGAAGATCATGACCCGCATGGGCCGCGCTGTGTATGACGTGCTGGGCGCTGAAGGCACTTTTGTGCCTTGCGTGCATACCGTGGGCGCGCCACTGCAAGCCGGTCAGAAGGATGTGTCCTGGCCTTGCAACAAGACCAAGTACATCGTGCATTACCCCGAGACCCGTGAAATCTGGTCCTATGGCTCAGGCTATGGCGGCAACGCGCTGCTGGGCAAGAAGTGCTTTGCACTGCGCATCGCCTCCATCATGGGCCACGACCAGGGCTGGCTGGCCGAGCACATGCTGATCCTGGGCGTGACCAGCCCCGAGGGCAAGAAGTACCACGTGGCCGGCGCCTTCCCCAGTGCCTGCGGCAAGACCAACTTTTCCATGCTGGTGCCCCCCAAGGGCTTCGAGGGCTGGAAGGTCACCACCATCGGTGACGACATCGCCTGGATCAAGCCCTCGGCCGACGGCCGGCTGCGCGCCATCAACCCGGAGGCCGGCTATTTTGGCGTCGCACCGGGCACCAACTACCACACCAACCCCAACTGCATGGCCACGCTCGACAAGAACGTGATCTTCACCAACGTGGCACTGACCGATGACGGCGACGTTTGGTGGGAGGGCATGGAAAAAGACAGCGGCACGCTGCCCGATCACCTGATCGACTGGCAGGGCAAGGACTGGACCCCCCAGATCGCCAAGGAGACCGGCGCCAAGGCGGCCCATCCGAACGCGCGCTTTACCGTTTCGGCCATCAACAACCCGGCCCTGGACGCGGCCTGGGACGATCCGGCCGGCGTGCCGATCGACGCCTTCATCTTCGGCGGTCGCCGCTCGACCACGGTGCCCCTGGTCAGCGAGGCGCGCAACTGGGTCGAAGGCATTTACATGGCCGCCACCATGGGTTCGGAAACCACCGCAGCCGCTGCCGGCCAGCAAGGCGTGGTGCGCCGTGACCCGTTTGCCATGCTGCCCTTTGCCGGCTACAACATGAGCGACTATTTCCAGCACTGGCTGGACCTGGGCAAGAAACTCGGCGCCTCCGGTGCCAAGCTGCCCAAGATCTACACCACCAACTGGTTCCGCAAGGGCGAGGACGGCAAGTTTGTCTGGCCCGGCTATGGCGAAAACATGCGGGTGCTCAAGTGGATGATCGACCGCATCGAAGGCCAGGGCCAGGGCAGCGAAGGCGTGATGGGCATCACCCCACGCTATGAAGACCTCAACTGGACCGGCCTGAACTTCACCGCCGGCGACTTCAATCAGGTCACCAGCATCGACCAAGCCGCCTGGGTCAAGGAAATGGCGCTGCATGCCGAGCTGTTCCAGCAGCTCAAGCACCACCTGCCTCAGGAGCTGGAAGACACCCGCACGGCTATCGAAAAGCGGCTGGCGGCCTGAGTTGCAAGCCAGCGCTGCAAGCCTGAGCCATGGCGCAGCAGCATGAAAAAAGCCACCCCTGAGGTGGCTTTTTCGTTCATGGCTGGCGTCAGCCAGCCACATGTCGTGCGCTCAGCGGCCCGATGCGCTCAGGTCAAGATCTCGCTGAGCGGTGATCGTCAGCTCGCTCATCACGCGCGGGTCCTGGCGAGCCACTGCCCACAGCCGTGCGTCGGCCCTTTGCTCGGCCAGGCGCTGCAGGCGGCCCTGGACTGAGCGGCTCAAAAAGGTAGCCAACTGGCGGGACGGCGCAGCGAGCAGGCCCAGGGCCGCAAAGCCGGCCAGCCAGACGCCCATCCAGATCACCAGCAAATGGCCTTCGGCCAGGCTGTCCATCACCTGGTAGGCGACCACCAGGACGGCGGCTGCCAAGCCGGCCAGCAGGCCTGTGGCCAGTCCACGGCCGCCGGACAGGCGGCGACGCAGTTCGCTCCAGCCCTCTGCCGCCGCCTCTAGGCGGGCGACACCGGGGTGTGCGGTTGGGTAGGCAGAAACAACAAAACGGGTCATGGTCGAACTCCAAAAAAACTAGCACTGTAGCCAGCGATGGTGCGAAGATTAGGGTAAAACCTAGTGTCTTTCAACTTTATCTTCATGATCTAAACTATTCACAATGGTGATTATTTAGGTCGCATCATCCTCAGCACACTGCCATGAGCCCGAACTTTCGCACCCTGGACCTGAATCTACTGCGTGTTTTTGACGAGGTAATGGCCGAGCGCAGCCTGACCCGCGCAGCCCGCAACCTGAACCTGACCCAGCCGGCGGTCAGTAATGCCTTGCGGCGGCTGCGTGAGACCTTGGGCGATGAGCTGGTGCAACGCAGCGGCCAGGGCATGGCCCCCACGCCCCGGGCCCGCGCCATCTGGCCGGCGGTCCGGCAGGCGCTGGAGCAGCTTGAGCTCTCGCTGGTGCCCAATGAATTCGTGCCGGCGCATGCCAAAACCACCTTTATCCTGGCCATGGCCGACGCCACCGCTGCCGAGCTCATGCCCGGACTGGTCGAGATTTTGGAGACGGAAGCCCCAGGAGTCACCTTGCGGGTGGTGCCGCTGACGACCCGCGATCCGCGCGCCTTGCTCGACGAGCAGGCCTGCGATCTGGCGGTCGGATTCTTTCCCTCGGTGCTGGCCGATATGACCGCCCACAGCCAGGGCGATGAACCCCTGCCCTTTGCCCACCAGCGCCTGTACGACGGGCAGTATGTGTGCGTGGTGAGGCAGGGCCATCCGCTGGCCGACCGACCCTTGACCCTGGACACCTACTGCGAGGCCCGCCATATGCTGGTGAGTTTTTCAGGCCGGGCTTATGGCTTCATCGACGAAGCCCTGGCCGCCCTGGGGCGGCGGCGGCAGGTGGTGCTGACAGTCAACCAGTTCTTCACCGCCGGCCGGGTGGTGGCCCACTCGAATTTGCTGACGGTGCTGCCGCGCCACTTTGTGCGGGTCACCGGCATTGCCGACGCGCTGGTACTCATGCCGCTGCCCTTCGAGGTCCCGGCGGTGCATGTGGACGCGCTCTGGCACCGCCGCAACCAACTGCGCAGCAGCCACCAGTGGCTGCGCCAGGCGGTGCAAAGGGCCACCGAGCGGGCTCAGCTTCCGCGCCAGTGAGCGCTGCGGCTCGGTTTAAAAAACGATCACCAAGCGGCCGCGGGTACCGCCCGCTTCAAGCCGGCGGTGTGCATCGCTGGCTTGCTCGGGTGAGTAGGTGGCGGCCACGCGCAAGGTGATCACTCCCTTGTGCACGTCTTGGCGCAATTGGCGCAGCAAATCTGCCCTATGGTTGTAACGGCGCACGCTGATGACGTGGCAGACAACGCCGCGCTCTTGCATGGACCAGCCACGCACCGCGGCGAATCCGCCGCCATCGCGCACCGCGCCGATGGCCAAGTCTCTTTGATACGAGCCATCGGCCAGTCCATCCACGCCCTGGGGCATGACCTTGCGGATTTGGGCTGCGATGTCATCGCCCCGCGGCACCACGGTATCGGCACCGAATGAGCGCACCAGGGCCTCATCGCCTGGCGCGGCGTCGGCAATGACGCGCAGGCCGGCCTGCTTGGCCAGCTGGATCACATAGCCTGCGTAGCAACCGGCGGCCCCGGTGACCGCCAAAGTCTGCCCCGCCTGCAAGGCCAACTCGTCGAGCGTTTGGCGGGCGGTCAGCCCATTCATGGGCAAGGTGGCCGCTTGCACCATGGAGACGCCTTCGGGTATGGGCGCCACCGCATCGGCCGACAAGACGATGCTTTCCCGGTAGCCCCCGTGGCTGCCCTGGTTGTCCACCATGGCCATCACCGCGTCGCCTATGGCCAAGTCAGTCTGGGTGTTGGGACCAATCGCATCGATCACGCCCGCCACATCCATGCCTGGCACATGGGGCGGCTGTATGCCCTGCAAGGCTTGGGCGCGCGAACCATTGCGCAGCAAGGTGTCGGTGGGGTTGACTGTGGCGGCGTGAACGCGCACCCGCACCTGGCCAGGGCCGGGCTGGCCCTCGGGCAGGTCTATGAGTTGCAAAACTTCGGGGCCACCAAACTCAAAAAATCCTACGGCGCGCATGGTGTGATCCTGGGATGTTCAAAAAGTGTCTTTGAGGCTGGCTCCCGTCAGAGCGGGTGTTGCGCTAACAGGCCAGGTTCCTCAAGTGGACCACATTTGCCTTGACTTGATGTGCCAACGCCTCAGGGCGCCCAGTACAGGCTCCCTGAGGCGTTCAAACCCTGCCCAGCGCGGGCCTGAGCGCTCGGCTGCGTTGGCAAGAAGGTCAATCAAAGTTAGCCGGTCAACCTGGCTTCGCCCTACGCCGTTGAGTCGGTGAGCACAGGCACCCAAGCACGGATGTCAGGCTCGGTCACTTTTTCCATCGTCTCCCATCCAAACAGGGGTTTTTCATGCTCAAGAAAATTTTCGCCTTTTTCGCGACCATGTCACTGATGGCCGCTTTCGCAGCCGTCGACATCAACAAGGGCTCGCCCGCCGAGCTCGAAACCATCAAGGGCATAGGCCCGGCCAAGAGCAAGCTCATCATTGAAGAACGCAAGAAAGGTGAGTTCAAGAGCTGGCAGGACTTCATTTCCCGCGTCAATGGCTTTGGCGAGGCCAGTGCGGCCAAACTGTCGGCCGAAGGCCTGACCGTCGGCGGCGCGAGCTTCAAGCCAACGGCCAAAGATGCCAAAGCGGCTGCCAAGCCTGAAGCCAAGGCAGATGCAAAGCCAGCCGCCAAAGCGGATACCAAAGCCGACGCCAAACCGGCCACAGCGGCAGTTGCAGCGGCCGGCGCCAAAGCCGATGCCAAGCCTGCTGCAGCTGCAGCAGCCAAGGCCGAGGTCAAGCCGGAAGCGCCTAAGAAATAAGCCGTCTGCGCCTAAGTCAACAAAGCCCGCCTCGGCGGGCTTGTTTGTACCCGCGGTCGGCAGTGCTCAGGGCGCCAGCAGTTCTGGCGGCAGCTTGGCCACGAAGTCGGTGATCGAGCCGCCGCCCTGGTCGGGGCGCATGTGGCCGATCATGGCGTTCACCGCAGCTTGTGGGTCGGCCTGCTCGAAGGCGCGCACGATGTCGGCGTGCTGGTCAAATGAGGCCTTCACCCGCCCGAGCGCGCCGAAGGCGTGGCGACGGTAAAAGCCGGTGCGGGAGCGGATGCGCAGCACTTCCTGGCGCAAATAGGGGTTGCGGGTGGCGCCATAAATGATTTCATGAAAGCGCAGGTTGTAGTCCTGCCAGCCGGCCAGGTCTTCGGCCTGCATCACTGCCTCGCTGCCCCGGTGACAGGCCTGCAACTGGGCCAGCTCCTCGGGCGTCATGCGCTGGCAGGCCAGGCGGGCGGCCACGCCTTCGAGCTCGGCCAGCAACTCCCACAGCGCCAGCAGCTGGCGCAAATCCATCTTGGCCACCACCATGCCGCCACGCGGCAGGCTGCTGACCCAGCCCTGGGCCTGTAGTTGTATCAGGGCCTCGCGCACCGGCGTACGCGATACGCCGTGCCGGCTGGCCCATTCGGCCTCGTCCACAGCGTCGCCGGGCAGCACAGTGCCGTCGCGGATGGCCGTCTCCAGCGCGGTGCGGATCTGCTCGCTGGCTTTGACGAAGTTGGACTTGGCCTTTTCCATAATTACCCCTAGATTGTGCAATATTCAGAATCGGGCTACATTTATATTTATAAATCGCCCACGTATGCACTCCGCCTCTCACCCCAAGCCTGACCCCGACGACCTGAGTGTCTGGGTCGAGCGCGGCCTGGCGTTGCGGGCCGGCCCGGTGGATCCGGCCGAAGCCCAGCGCCAACTCAAGCACCTGCGCCGGCTGGAGCCCTCGGCCCGGCTGGCGGTGGCCACGGCCGGGGTCGCCGCCCGGGCCGACATTCCCGTGCAGGACTTCGGCGCTTGTTTGCGCGATCTGGCCTGAAGCCGCCATGAGCCTGCCCGCCACCCTGACCGAGCTGCAGCGCGCCATCACCGGTGGCGAGCTGCCTGCGGCGCAGGCCTGGCAGCTGCAGCGCCAGCGGCGTGCATCCCTAGACGCGCGCTGGCACTGCCTGAGTGAGCCCCTGGAGGGCCAGCTGGCGCAGGCCGCAGACAACGGGTCGCTGGCCGGCATCGGCCTGGCCCACAAAGACAACTTTGACACCTGGGGCCGCAGCCCCGGCTGCGGCGCAGGCCTGGGCCGCAGCGACCCGGGGCGCCCGGCCGCCTGGGCGATCGAGCAGCTGCGCTAGGCCGGCGCCGGCCATCTGGGCGCGCTCGTCATGGCCGAGCATGCTTGTGGCGCGACCTCGGCCAATGCCCACTTTGATCGCTGCATCAACCCG